>NZ_CAKKMM010001321.1:0-1411 GCF_918698205.1 Microbacterium sp. Bi128
ATGCTCAGCAAGGCATAGGCCGCCACGCCGGCCGCGGCAAGACCGGTGAGGACGGGAAGCACCACCCACAACCTGGCTGACGCCCAGTGTTCGTTGTAGCCGTCCCAGACGTTCCAGCTCCGGCCGGTGCGGATGATCAGCCAGCCGGCCGGGAGCATAAAGGCCCCCACCACGAGGAACGCCGCGACGACGTCGGCCGGACGGTGCCACTGGTTGATCAGCGTGGACACCCCGGTGGCGACGGCGAAGCTGCCGCCCAGGAAGCCTGCCAGCGGCCGCCAGCGCGGCGAGACCATGAGGAACACGGCCGCCGCGGCCGAGGCGGCCATCGTCGTGTGGCCCGAGGGCAGCGAGTTCAGTTCCAGCGTCTCGATCCCGCGGTACGGCCGGACCGGCACCAGGTCCTTGAGGATCTGGGTGGCCACGTTGGCGCCCACACAGGCCGCAATCGCAATCCCGGCCGCGGCCCAGCGCCGCCGCACGATGGTGACGAAGACGACCACGATCGATGCGATCACCACAGAGAGCGCCGGCAGCCAGTCCAACAGCTTGGTGGCTGCCTTGCCCGCGGTCCCGCTGAGCTCCACCGCTTCCACGAGCGCGGATTCGTCAATGAACTGTCCTGTGGTGGTGCGGACAAAGAAGAAATAGGTGGCGGCCAGTGCGGCGACGCACGCAACCGTGGCCAGCACGAACAAGGCGGCCGTGCCCTTGCCGGGGGACCACTCCGCCTGCGGATCCCGTGTTCTGCCGGCCTGCGTCTTTGGCACCCGGGTGGCTGGGGCCTGAGTCTTTAAGACCTGCGTTTCCGGGATCTGCGCCTCAGGGACCCGGGCAGACGGGTCCCATGGGGTGCGTTCCTGCCGAAAAGTCATGCCATTAAGGCTCCCACAGAACCCTGCGCGCCACCTGATGGGCCCGGCGCGCGGCGGGGCGAGTAGTGCCCGGACAAAAGCCGAGTACCCGCTACCGTTGCCGGGCAGGAACGGGATTCATAGTGTCGACAGTGCCGGTGTGGCTTGTCCCCGGCACGACGCTCCTTGAGCGGGGCCGGCGAAGACGAGTTTCCTGGACCAGGGACTCACCCCCAGTCGACGCCGGCCCATCAAGGGCCCAGACACGTGCAGACGCGTCCCCGCCCGGCCTCGATGAACAACTCCTTGCCGGCGTCCAGCTTGCGTCCGCGTCCGCGTCCGTCGCATGAAGCCGGACCCGGTATGGGAGGATGTTCCGGTGACTTCCCGTGACCCCGCCCAGTGCCGCCGCCCACGCGGCGGCTGGTGCATGGGGCTGGCTGTTGCGGTCTTGCCATTGGTGATGGGTATGTCTGCGTGTGCTGCCCCTTCACCGACCCTGTCCTCCGGCTCAGCGAGCGAGGCAGCGGCACCGGCTGGGCAAGCATCGTCTGCCC
>NZ_CAKKMM010001322.1:0-1409 GCF_918698205.1 Microbacterium sp. Bi128
GCCGTGGGCGGCGGCGGGAACGTGGCCCGGCTCGCCGCGCTGGAGGCGGGCCTGCCGGTCACCGTCCCCGGCGTCACCGTGGACCGGCAATGCGGCTCGGGTCTGGACGCGATCGTCCTGGCCTCCCGGCTGGTCGCGGCGGGCGGCGGCGGCCTGTACCTCGCGGGCGGCGTCGAGAGCATCAGCACGGCTCCGCTCCGCGCCCACCGCAACGACGACGGCAGCCCGGACTTCTACAGCCGGGCCCAGTTCGTGCCGCTGAGCTTCGGCGACCCCGACATGGGCGTGGCGGCCGAAAACGTCGCAGCCCGCTTCGGCATCAGCCGGAAACGCCAGGACGCCTTCGCGCTCCGCAGCCACCAACGCGCCCTGGCAGCCGCGGCCGCCGGGACGTTCGACGCCGAAATCGTGCCCCTCGCCGCCGGCTCCGGGGGGTCCGCGGCAGCCGACGACGGTCCGCGGCCGAGTCTTGGCCCGGCCCTGATGGCCCGTTTCCCGCCTGTATTTGCCAGCGGCGGCACGGTCACGGCCGGTAACTCCTGTTTCGACGCCGACGGTGCCGCCGCCGTCCTCGTCACGTCCATGGAGCGGGCCCGGCAGCTGGGTGCCGCCGACGGGCTGCTGGTCCTGGGAACCGACACCGCCGGGGTGGCGCCGCAGCTCCTCGGCATCGGCGCGGCCGCGGCGGCCGAACGGCTCCTCGCGGCACACGGACTGACGGCCGCGGACGTGGGCCTGGTGGAATTCAACGAGGCCTTCGCGGCCCAGACGCTCGCATGCTTTGACCAGCTGGGGATTGACCCAGAGCTGGCGAACCTCGACGGCGGGGCCCTGGCCCTTGGTCACGCCTATGGAGCCTCGGGCGCGGTACTGGTCACCCGGCTGCTGGCCCAGGCCCGCAGGTCCCCGGAGCCGGGGCAGCTTTCCCTGGCGATGATCAGCATCGCAGGCGGCATGGGCACGGCCGCGCTGCTGGGTTACGCGCGCCTCAATTAGGCCCCGGGAGGGGGACATGCCCATTCTTCGCGGCGCAGGATGGACATATAGGCCAGATGTCCACTGGCTGCGGGCAGGGGAGGGCATGTCCCTGTACCCGGTGCGGGCATGCCCCGGCGTGGCCTCGGGGAAGGACATGCCCATTCTTGGGCACGGGGAGCGGGCACGTGGTGGCGTGGCGGCGGTGAGGCCGTGCCTAGTAGACGGACCCTTCCAAGAGTTCTGAGAGTCGGCCGGCGGCGCGCCGGAGTTCAGGAACGCCGGCCTCGAGGCCGGCTTCGGTGGCTGACTCAACGGGGCTGGTTAGTGCCATGGACTCACTGGGGCGTCGGGTTCCGTTCGGCACAGCGACGGCGACCGACAGCACGCCGGTGGCACGCTCATCGGCCGAATACGCGTAATCGACGCCGGGC
>NZ_CAKKMM010001323.1:0-1408 GCF_918698205.1 Microbacterium sp. Bi128
CATCACCATGCTTGCCAGCGCCCGGGTGTTCGGGCACGTGTTCAACCCGCTGAGCGTGTTCTGGTGCCATAGTGCCTCCGGTGAGTTGCGCTGCGTCGTCGCCGAGGTCCACAACACGTACGGGGAGCGGCACTGCTACCTCCTCGAAACCGACGCCACGGGCAGGGCGAGCGTCCCGAAGGCGTTCTACGTCTCGCCGTTCAACGACGTCGACGGCGAGTACCGCATGAAGCTCCCCGAACCCGGCGAACGGCTCGCCGTATCGATCGTCCTGGAACGGGAGGGACAGCAGCCCTTCATCGCCACCATGGACGGCGTCCGGCACCAAGCAAGCGTGCGGAACATCGTGTCCGCGGCGCTCGCCGTACCCGCGGCCCCGCTGCGTGTCGCGGCGCAGATCCGCTGGCAGGGCATCAAACTGTGGGCGCGCCGCCTGCCCATCATCAAAAAACCACACCACCCTTCACAGGAGGCAGTTCAGTGACAATGACCGAAGCGACCGGATCCGGTACGGGACGGGCACAGGGCACCACTCACAGCAGCGCAGTTGCCGGCAGCGCCGTCGACAGCGGGCTCGTCACCAGCAGGGTGCCGTACACCGTTCCCCAGCCTCCCGCCACCATCGACGCCGCCATCTGGCCCAGCATCGCCACGGTGCCCTCGAGCCTCAAGGCCCGTGTGGCCGGACGCGCTGCGGACGCCATCTTCAAGGCGGCCGTGCGCAGGCTGCCGCTGGAAGTCCGGTACCCGGACGGCACAGTATTGGGCAAAGCAGCACTGGGCACGGCTCCCTCCGACCAGGTACCCGCCGGCACCGCCTCTGACCAGGCTGCCGCCGGCTATCCCGTCATGACCATCAACCGACCCGTTGCCTTCGCCACCCGCCTCGGCGACGGCGGCCTGATCGGCCTGGGCGAGTCCTTCATGGCCGGCGACTGGGACGCCGATGACCTCACCGCCGTCATGGAGGTGTTTGCCTCCCGCGTCGGCACGCTCGTTCCCGAGCCGCTGCAGAAGCTGCGCGGCCTGTACCTGCCGCGCCAGCCGCGCAGGGAACGGAACACGGAGAAGAACACCCGCTCCAACATCTCCCGGCACTACGACCTCTCCAACGAGCTCTTCGCCTCGTTCCTGGACAGCACCATGACGTACTCCAGCGCTCTCTTCCCGGAAAGCGGCGACTCCCTGCGGAACGTGGCCTGGGACGGGCTGGCCGCAGCGCAGCAGGCCAAGATTGACCGGCTGCTGGACAAGGCCGGTGTGAAGGAAGGCACCCGGGTCCTGGAAATCGGCACCGGCTGGGGAGAGCTTGCCCTGCGCGCCGCCGCCCGCGGCGCCACCGTCTACTCCGTGACGCTCTCCAGCGAGCAGCAGGAACTGGCCCGCCAGCGCGTGGCCGAGGCCGGCT
>NZ_CAKKMM010001324.1:0-1408 GCF_918698205.1 Microbacterium sp. Bi128
CCGCCCCCTGTCCCGTGGGCGCTTTCCAGCACATAGAGCATGGTGAGCTCCTCGAGGCGCACGGCACCCGGTTCCGCCGTCGGCGGCGTCGAGACAAACCCGACGATTCCCCCGGGGCCCTCGGCGACGATCGTGGACGTCCCTGCCTCGCGCAGGGTGGCCTCTCACATGCCGATGCGACGTTCGACGCCGAACCACGGGCTGGTGTCGGGGTCGTCGACGAATCGTCCGTATGTCTCGCGCCAGGACGCCGCGTGCACGCGAGCGATCGCTTCGGCGTCGGGAGGGCTGAGGGAGGGGAGAGTCGGGGTACCGGTAGTCCGTGGGTCGTGTGACGAAGGGGCGGGCCGAGAAAGGTGCCCGCGAGGGAGAGCCACGCCGGGGAGCGTAACGGTGTCGTGAATGCGACGTGATTTTGTCGTCACACATGTGGAAACGACGGGCGGGCTACCGGTGGCATTCCGACAGGCAGTTCCTGTCGCGCTAACGTTCGACCGTGGTTCGCATGTTGATCGAGTACGAGTCGGCAATTGATGGTCCCGACGCGGGGCGCAGGTTGGTGGATGTAGTTGGCGACTGGGATGAACCGTTCGTCCTTGCGCTGACGAGGGCCGTCGGCCGGACCAGGGGAGTGTGGCAGGTGTATCGCACCGGCCCCCAGAATGAGGGATCGGTGTGGCGACTAGTCGATGCCGAAGTGACGGTCCGTGCGGTCGCGACTGCAACAGATGGTCGCGTACTCCCCATCGACACGTTCGGTCGTGGACCCGGTCGCCCCGATGACCTCTTGCACGCCTCCGTCAGCGATCTTCTGCCGTTTCTGCGGTACGTGACACCAGTCCGGCTTCGTTTGGAGGCGATCAAGTACGCCCGACAACGGACGCTGGCACGCGATTGGATGGACGCCGGTGGCGGGATTCCCACGATGGAATTGCTGCAAGCGGTGAGCGTCGAGCGCGAGTGGTTGCGCGGCACGTTCGATGTCGTGTTCGGGCTGGATCCCGAGCCGGGCGGGCGGCTTCTCCGCGAGGTCGGGTACCGGAAAGTCAACAACTCCCCTGATACGTGGGTCGATCAACGCGAGTAGCTCCGAACGAAAACAGCATCAGAGAGCGTTAACAAGCGAGTGCACAACGCGCGCCGCACGAGGGACCGCACAGGTCTGACCGGACGCCATCTTCCGTTAGAACGGCGGTGGGTCGGAATCGATGTGCGCCCCCAGCGGAGTGGTCCACGCGAGGTCGCCGGTATCGGGATCGCGGCTGGCGGACCAGCGGCTCTCGTGGCGGACTCGGTGATGGTGGCGGCACGCGGGATCGAGGTTGTCGTCGTCGGTCGCGCCGCCGTCGCTCCACGCGTGCAGATGGTCGAGATCGCACTCCCGGGTCGGGCGGGCGCACCCGGGAAA
>NZ_CAKKMM010001325.1:0-1405 GCF_918698205.1 Microbacterium sp. Bi128
GTGCCCGCCCGTGCTGCTGGCCAGATCCGCGGCGGCCTCGTAGACCTCGGAGGCATGGTCCACCAGATGGCAGGAGCCGCCGAACTGTTCGATCAGGGCGATTTTCTCGCGGCTGGTGGTCCGGGTCATCACGGCGATGAAGGGCAGTCCCAGCAGCTGCGCAAAATAGGCTTCGGAGACGGCGGTGCTGCCGCTGGATGCCTCCACGATCGTGGTGCCTTCCCGGATCCAGCCGTTGACGAGGCCGAAGAGGAACAGGGACCGCGCCAGCCGGTGCTTGAGGCTGCCGGTGCGGTGGGTGGATTCGTCCTTCAGGTACAGCTGCACGCCCCAGTGCTCCGGGAGCGGCACCGAGTACAGGTGGGTGTCGGCTGAGCGGTTGTTTTCGGCGTTGATCCGGCGGACGGCCTCGTCGGCCCAGGCCCGGTCCTGCAGGTGCGCTGTGTTCACCGCTACAGCCTACCGGGGGCGGCGGGACGCCAAAGATAGAGTGGGGAAATGGACACCCTTCTCGATGCTGCCGCCCTCAAGGACCGGATGGACGACGCCGGCGCAGCCGGCCAGCGCACAGCACTCCTCGACGTTCGCTGGGCGCTGGGGGATCCCCACGGTCACGATCACTACCTGCGCGGACACATCCCCGGGGCCGTCTTCGTGGATCTCGCCACTGAACTTGCCGGACCGGCGGAACCGGAACGCGGCAGGCATCCGTTGCCGCCGTCAGAGCAGTTCCAGGAGTCCGCGCGCCGCTGGGGCATCAACGACGGCGATGTGGTCGTAGCGTACGACGACAGCGGCAACATGGCTGCGGCCCGGCTGTGGTGGATGCTGCGCAACGCCGGCTTTAGTTCTGTGTACCTGCTCGACGGCGGCCTGGCCGCGTGGCGGGCTGCCGGGTTCGAGCTGGCGGCCGGACCCGAACAGCCCGCACCCGGAAACGTCACCCTGTCCGACGGCGCCATGCCCGCGATCGACGCCGGACAAGCCGCCAGTTGGGGCCGGCGGGGGCTGCTGTTGGACGCCCGGGCGGGGGAGCGGTACCGCGGCGAAATCGAGCCCGTGGATCCCCGCGCCGGCCATATTCCGGGGGCCGTCAGTGCCCCTACCACCGGGAACCTGCGCGCTGACGGGCGCTTCCTTGCCCCGGCGGAGCTGCGGGAGCGCTTCGAACAGCTCGGTTACCGGGACGGCGTTCCCACTGCCGTGTACTGCGGGTCCGGAGTGACAGCGGCCCATGAAATCGCCGCCCTCGAGATTGCCGGCTTTTCCGCTGCCCTCTATCCGGGGTCCTTTTCGGAGTGGTGCCACGGTCCCGCGAACGATGTTGTCACCGGGCCGGAACCGTACGGCGAGGACGCGGCTTCACGCTAAGGGCCAGCACGAGCATTGGACGGCCCGCGCAGGC
>NZ_CAKKMM010001326.1:0-1404 GCF_918698205.1 Microbacterium sp. Bi128
GGAGGCGTCTCAGCGACGGCGGGCGCCGCGGGCCCGTTTGGGGGCCGTTGCTGCTACTGGTGGATGCCCAGGAATTTGGCCGTGGCTTCGTGGCCTTTTACCTCGAGCTGCCAGTCGGGGCGTTTGAAGGTGGCGGGGGTGAGGCGGACGTTTTGGACCTCCTGGGCCTTGCCGCCCCAGGCGGCGCGGGTGACGCCGTTGAGCTCGTAGCCGAGGGAGCGTGAGACGCCCAAAGACTGCTGGT
Organism: Microbacterium sp. Bi128; assembly: GCF_918698205.1. Lineage (NCBI taxonomy): Bacteria > Bacillati > Actinomycetota > Actinomycetes > Micrococcales > Microbacteriaceae > Microbacterium > Microbacterium sp. Bi128. The sequence continues at coordinate 245 of NZ_CAKKMM010001326.1, forward strand.
TCCAGGCGGCGGCCTCGGATTCCGCCACTTCGGCGCCGAGCCAGTCGAAGGCATAGAGGGCGACGGCGGCCCGCATTTCCTTGCCGAAGCCCCGGCCGTGCACGCTTTGCCGCAGCCAGGAGCCCGTGGTGACCGTCTTCAGCGTGGCGAAGTCTTTGGCCTCGACGTCCTGGCATCCGACGAACTCGCCGTCGTGCCAGATGCCGAGCAGGAGGGTCCACTCCTGCGGTGTCATGTTCCCGCGGCACCGCCAGTACCACTGCGCCATGTTCGGGCCGAGCTCCTCAGCGGGGGATTCGGCCCAGGGCCTGCTGAAGGGGCTGCGGCCCGGCTCGTGCACGCCGCTCAGGGCGGCTGAGACCGCGGCCGGAATGTCCGCGTCGCGGATGGGGCGCAGCTGAAGACGCGGGGTGGTCAGGCTCAAGCCGAAAGGGGGCCAGTAGTCGGCGGGTTCAGTCATCGCAGGAAGCCTAGCGGTGCCGGCGGGCGGATGCGAGTCACGGCCGGGCTACTCCGCGGGGACGTCCCAGCTGATGTGGCGCCGGACGTCCGTGAGGTTCATCGATTCGGCCAGGAACAGGTCATCGAGCATGTATTCGTCGACGCCCAGGATGCGGAGCCAGTGCCCGTAACCGTCCTGCTCTGAGCCGGCCCCGGGCGCGTCCAGCCAGCGGCTCGCAACGCAGACGCCCGTGCCGGCGTCAATCCTCAGCAGTGTGCGTCCCGGACGGCATAGCGGGGCTCCGGGATCGGCGGGACGGTAGGAGAGGTTCGGGCTGACCGTCGATTCCAGGGCCGGCCGGCCCTCGTGGTCTACCTCCGTGATGGGGCCAAGCTCGACGGCGTTGGAGTTGGGGAACTCCAACGGGACGGGGGCGTTCCCCGCAAGCTCCACCGGGTCCAGGACGGCGGCGAACCTGCCGTTGCCGAACGACGGCTCGCCATAAGCTGCCTCCGGGCGGCGGCGCACCAGCCCGTCGTCGTCGTACACCGGAGTAACCAACTGCGGGGGCAGGAGCCAGGTCTTCCTCGTGGAGCTGATATAGAAGCCGCCGCGGGAATCATTGATGCCGGTGGTGCTGCCGATGACCAGTCCGTCGGCAGTCTCCAGCCGCAAGGCACCGGGCCGGCGCAGCCACCCCCTGACGAGGTCGCCGGGG
>NZ_CAKKMM010001327.1:0-1404 GCF_918698205.1 Microbacterium sp. Bi128
CCGCGGTCCGTCAGGGGCAGCGCAGTCAGCACGAAGTACTCCAGGGGGCGCTTGTTCCGGGCCAGCACATCGTCGATCCCGGACCGCAGCTGGGTGGCGGTGACCGCCCCGTGCGAGGGCACGACGCCGGCCACGACGCGCTGGCCGCGAAGATCGTCAAGCATGCCGGCCGCCACGGCCGCCGCGACGCCCGGGACGGAGGCCAGCGCCATCTCGACCTCATGCGGGTAGACGTTGGTGCCGGCGGTGATGATCATGTCGGAGCGGCGGCCCAGCATGTGCAGGGTCCCGTCGGAGAGGTAGCCCTGGTCACCCACGGTGTACCAGCAGTCGAAACAGCGCAGCGCCTGGCCGTCGTCACCCCACAGGTAGCCGTTGCTGACCATGCCGCTGCGGACGCAGATGTTGCCGTCGCTGCCGTCCGGGAGTTCGGCGCCGTCGTCGCCGAGGATGCGGATTTCGACGCCGGGAAAGGGCTTCCCGATGCCGGTCCCGCCCGGCTCGACGGGCTCGCCCGGGCGCAACCCGGCGCCCGAGACGAAGCTGAGCTCGGAGGCGCCGTAGTACTCGAAAATGGTCGCGTTGGGGGCCCAGCGCCGGGCCGCCTCCAGCGTCCGGGCGTCCAGCTTGGAACCGGCGCAGATGATGCTGCGAATGCCGGAGGCATCGACACCGCCGGTAAGGCCCCGCTCGCTGAGCAGCCGGAGCATGGTGGGCACCAGGACCAGGCGGGTGATGCCGTCGTGGCTGACGGCCGCGTGGGCGGCACCGACGTCGAAGTGGTCCAGGCTGTGGAACTCGGCGCCGGCATACAGGCATTCGGCGAGGGCGTAGAGGTTCAGGCTTGCCGCGAGCGGCCCGGGAGCCAGGGACTTGTCGTCCTGCGTCAGTGCGAAGAATTCGATGGAGGCCTCGAAGGATTCCTGCCAGGACCGCCGCGAGCGGGTGAACGCCTTGGGCACCGAGGTCGTGCCGGACGTCAGGCCGACCAGGAACGAGGTCTCCGGCGGCCCGTCGACCAAGAACGGGTCCGGCCCGGGAACTGCACGCGCCGGACCCGTTTCCGACCCGGCGATGCGGGCGGTGATGCCGTCCTGGAGTTGCTGGGGCCAGGCCGGGTCCAACACGGCGCACTGCCGCTCACCAGCCACGGCCGCGGCGAACGCTATGGCGAAGTGGGTTGAATTTTGTTCTGACAGCACAGTGATGGCCGGCGCCGAGGGCACCAGGGCCGCCGCGTTGTCCCGCAGGGCAGACCAGCTGAGGTGCTCTCCGGACACGACGACGGCTGTCTCGTCGGGACGGTCATCGGCCCAGCGCTGGAGTCTGTCGAGAAAAGGCATCGAACCAACTTTAGCGTTGCCGGGCGCCGCGGCTGCGTGTGCGGGATATTGTGACTCCACG
>NZ_CAKKMM010001328.1:0-1403 GCF_918698205.1 Microbacterium sp. Bi128
GAGCCAGGGCTGGGCGGGAATCCCGACCATGCCGAGCAGCTGGTTGACGAAGCCGATGTTGGGATCGAAGATCAGCCGCCACATCATGCCGACTGCCACGGGAGTGGCGACGAGCGGGAGCAGGATGGCCACGCGGACCCATTTTTCGCCGCGGAACGGGCGCCACAGCAGCAGCGCAATGCACATGCCGAGGACCACTTCGCAGACAAGGGCAACGCCGGTGAAGCTCAGCGTGCGGCCGACGGCGGGCCAGAAGCGTTCGACGTCGGAGAGGACCGTGAGGTAGTTCTGCACGCCGACAAAATCGGAGGCCGCCCGGACCGAGCCCTGCGAATCGGTCAGGCTCAGGTACAGGGTCCAGCCGAGGGGGAAAACGATCAGGACGCCGACGAAGATCATGGCGGGGGCGGCGAAGAGCCATTTGCGGTGCCGGTTGGCCCAGCCGGAGAAGTTCTCGCGTGCACCGGGGGTGCGGGCGCCCTTGCGGCCGGACGGCGGCTGGGTCTGGGCGCTGCGGGGAGTGGTCAATACAGACATGGTTCACCTAAGGAGTTGGGGGTGAAGTGAAAAGCTGGCCGCGGCGGGACGGCATCGGACCGCCGTCCCGCCGGGCTGTTTGGTGCTCAGGCGCAGTGCTCAGGCGCGAAGCCTGGCTGGCGCGCCGGGGGCGCTACTTCTTTTCGCTGTCCAGGAACTTCTGGAAGGCGTCGTGCGCCGTGTCGGCTGCGGCGGACGAGTCAGAGCCGGTGATGGTGGCGACGATCGGGCCGCCCACGATTTCGCGGGCCTTGCCTACGGTGACAACCTGGGGACGGTCGTGCCCGACGCCGTTCTTGGCGCTGGCGGAGATGGCCTCGGCGAGGTCCTTCGGGTAGGTGGAGGTGCCGGCCTGGTCAGCCCAGACCGACGCGCGGGGTCCGGGGACTCCGGCCTTCTGCGCCTCGAGGGTGCGTTCCTTGCTGGTGGCCCACTGGATGAACTTCCAGGCGTTGTCCTGGTTGCTGGATGCCTGGTTGATGGCGAGGCCCCAGGACGGGATGTTGTACGGCTTGGAGCCGGCGGGGCCGGCGGGCAGTGCGGCGAAGCCGACGGTGTCGGCGACCTTGGACTTGGCCGGGTCGGTGGCGTTCTTGTAGAGCGAGTCGGCCTCCGTGTAGAAGGCGGCCTTGCCCTGGGTGAAGATCGCCATTGCCTCGGGCCAGCTCATGTCGGTGCTGACGTTGGCGGGGCCGTAGTTCTTGATCAGGCCGCCGTAGAACGCGTAGGCCTTCTTCGCAGCGTCGGAGTTGACGGCGGACTTGCCGCTGGCGTCGGTGAAGTCGCCGCCGAAGCTGTACAGGAAGCTGGAGAACTGGGTGACGGCGGCGGACTTTCCGGTGCGGGCCACGAAGCCGGCCGTGCCC
>NZ_CAKKMM010001329.1:0-1399 GCF_918698205.1 Microbacterium sp. Bi128
GTGCCGGGGAGCCCGAGCAGCACGAGCCCGCCGGCGGACACCACCACCATGGTCCAGACCAGGGAGGCCAGGGTGCTTTGTTTTTCTGCCAGCGGGAGTCCGGTCACAATCACGTCACCGTACGGTGTTCGCGCCGCCGTGAGCCGGTAGGCGCCGGCCGAAAGGCTGCGGTCCACGGACACGCCGCTCGGGGTGAGGGCCAGGAGAACCTTGTTGTCGGCGGGGGAGAGGCTCTTGACCGCGCCGTCCCCGGCCAGGAACCCGGCCCTGCTGACTTCGCCGTCCACTATCCGTGCGTTAAGCGTCCCGACGCCCTGTCCCCGGGCTTCGAGGGGGTCGGGGCGCCTGCCCGAATCGTCGGAGGAGGGCCGGCTGAACTCGCTCGAACGGTGCGAGGCCTGGTCCAGCTGGGTGTCGAGCTGCCGGGTGAGGAAGAGGTCCATGGAGGCGTAGCTGAACAAGCCCACAGCGCCGCAGATGGCCACGAGCAGCGCCATGGCGACCAGGACCAGCCGGGTGCGCAAATGCCACGTCGACGGGTTGCGCCAGTCGCGTCCGGGGACGCGGGTCATGCCGGAAAGTGAGGGCACGGATCAGTCCGCCGGTTTCAGGACGTACCCGGCTCCGCGCACCGTGTGGATCATCGGAGCGTGGTTGGCGTCGACCTTCTTGCGGAGGTAGGAAATGTACAGTTCCACGATGTTCGCCTGGCCGCCGAAATCGTAGTCCCAGACACGGTCCAGGATCTGGGCCTTGCTGATGACCCGCTTCGGGTTTTCCATGAGGTAGCGCAGCAGCTCGAACTGCGTGGCGGTCAGGTGCATTTCCTCACCGGCCCGGGTGACTTCGCGGGTGTCGACGTTGAGCACGAGGTCTCCCACCACGAGTTCGGCGGTGTCCATGGCAGCCACTCCGGAGCGCTGGACCAGCCGGTGCAGGCGCAGCAGCACCTCTTCCATGCTGAACGGCTTGGTGACATAGTCGTCGCCGCCGGCCGCCAGTCCGGTGATGCGGTCCTGGACGGCATCCTTGGCGGTGAGGAACAGCGCCGGCACCTCCGGCGCGAACGCGCGGATCCTGTTCAGCAGTTCGACGCCGTCGAACCCGGGCAACATCACGTCCAGCACCAGCACGTCGGGGCGGAACTCCTTGGCTAGCCGGACGGCTCCGGGCCCGTCCTCGGCTACGGCCACAGACCAGCCGGCCATCCGGAGCCCCATGCTCATGAGCTCGGAGAGGCTGGGCTCGTCATCCACCACGAGGGCGCGGATGGGGGAGCCGTCCGGATGCGTGAGCTGGGGAAGGTTGTTGGTCATGGAGTGCGAAGTGGCCATGGGGACAACTCTCCGATCTGCCGGTTAGGCGGGGCTTTGGGGACCCTGTGCGGCACCTGTGAATC
>NZ_CAKKMM010001330.1:0-1398 GCF_918698205.1 Microbacterium sp. Bi128
CGGCAGCACCCCGACCTGGTTGTTCCACGACGACAGGGCGGGGCCCGTGCCGAACACGACGGCCGCGACCGTCGGCAGCGCCAAGGCCATGCCCACCCCGCCGAGCGCGATCCCCGCCGCCCGACGCGGACCGAGCTGCGGCGCGAGCGACCACCCGGCGACGACGAACACCCACGCCACGAGGGCGAAAGCCACGGTGAGATAGGCGATCCGGACGAACGGCACACTCCACAGGGTGGGCCACGCACCGTCGGGGCCCGAGAGCCCGATCGCCGCGAGAGCCACGATGCACCGCAGCACGAGCGCTCCGCCCACGGCGGCGATGATCGGCCACGGCGAGCGCGAGCCGAGCAGCAGCCGGACGACGAGCGCGAAGACGAGCCATCCCGCGACCGCGATGGCGACGCTGCTCAGCCCCTCGCGCTGCGCCTGCACCGTACGTGTGGCGACGAGCAGGCCACCGGGGATGATGATCATGAACCACCGGTCGAGGGGCAACACGCCCAGCGTCGACTCGCGCGCACGCCACGGGCGCGTCGACGCGATCCAGGTGGCGCGCGCCGCGGCGGCGCCCGGCCGCCCCACCAGGCGGGTCCGGGACGCGAGCATCCCAATCGCGACCCACGCCATGGCGAGGAGCAGGAGTCCTCGTGCGATCCACTCGGTCGTGACATCCACTTTGCGCGGCATCCGGGCGAACGGATCGACCACGAGGGCCATCACCACCCCGGCGATGAGGAGAGCGACGGCGACGCCGAGGGCCAGGATGCCTCGCCCCGTCGTCGTCGCCATGCACCCACGTTACCGGCCCGCGCCTGTGCACTTCTGCGGCGGGTGAGGCACCCGCGGCACCGCACCGCGGACCAGCCGCGGCAGACACCTCACGCGCGGTCGTGGAGGGTCACGTGGTACCCGTCGAGGTCGGCGAAGGTGAAGGTGCGGCCGAAAGGTCCGTCGATGGGTGCGGACACGATGCGGTGCCCCGCGGCGGCGAGTTCGTCATGGATCGCCTGCACGTCGGTGGCATGCAGCCACAGGGCGACTCCGAGGCCCGGCTGTGCGACCGCGTCGAGGTCGGTCCCGGGCACGAGGTCGCGCAGCGCGAAAGCGATCGGCGCCGTCGTGAAGACGACGGCGTGCGGCGGACCCGCGGGCGACCGGACGAGGCCGAGGTAGCGCTCGTAGAAGGCCTGCGAGGCGCCGAGGTCGCGCACCTGGAGGGAGAGGAAGTCGGGGCCGGTGACGGGCATGGAATCTCCTTGTGTCAGATAACTGACACCCAGCATATGTCAGAATACTGACATGAAGCAAGAGGGAATCGACCTCGAGACGTCGCTCGGCTACCTGCTCAAAGAGGCGTCGAGCGCGCTGCGCACCGCCATGGAGGAGGTCCTGCGC
>NZ_CAKKMM010001331.1:0-1397 GCF_918698205.1 Microbacterium sp. Bi128
GCCCAGGCCGGGCCACTGGCCGACGCCACGGCGCGCCAGCAGGTGGTGGTCCAGGAAACCGAGGTGGCCAAGCTCGAGGCCGACCGGGAGGAACAAAAACTGCAGACCACCGTCCGCAAGCCCGCCGACGCGAGGGCGTACGCCAAGCGCACCGACGCGGAAGGCCAGAAATCCGCGGACATCAGCGCTGCCGAGGCGCTGGCCCGGCGCACCGAGCTCGAGGCCCAGGCCAACGCCCGGCGGACCGAGGTGCAGGCCCAGGCGAACGCGACGGCGGCAGCAGCCGCGGCCGGGGCCACCAAGGTCACCGGTGAGGCCGAGGCCGCCGCCACGAAGGCCCGCGGCGATGCCGCCGCCTCCGCCATCAAAGCCAAGGCACTGGCAGAGGCAGATGGCATCAAGGCCCGCGCCGAAGCATTGGGCACCAACCAGGACGCCGTCATCTCCCAGCAGCTCGCCGAGAACATGCCGGCGATCGTGGCGGCGGCGGCCGAGCCGTTCGCGCACGTCGGCCAGATGACCGTTCTCAACGGCGGCGAAGGGGTCAACCGGATGATCGGCGGGATTTTGGCACAGGTGGGCGACTACCTCCCGGCGCTCTCCACGGCCCTCAAAAACACCCGGGATGGCGGCAAACGGCCGGCGAAGGCGCCTGAGGCGTAGGGGCGGGAATGCGCGCGGAGAGCCGGAGGACCTGATGTACTGGGATTCTGATGTACTGGGGTTCTGATGCATAAGGATGTTGACCGGAGCCTGACCGGAAAGATCGGCCGCGTCACCGGACGGATCGGCCCGGGCACCATCGGCGAGGTCATGCTGCCGGTCCGCGGCGGAACCAGTGCGTTCCACGCGCACCCCTTCGATAAGACCAGCGTTTTCGCCGTGGGCGAGCAGGTCCTGGTCATCTATTTTGAACCGCCGCAGACGGTGTTTGTGGACGAACTTCCGGATGTCCTCAAGGCCGATTGACCCTCTGGACGGTAGGAGGCGACGGGCGTATTCTGAAGTTCCGTAGCCTCTGGAGGTATTTCTGATGGAAGGCAACAAGCGTGCGCGTTGCGGTCCGGTTTCCGGCATCCGTGCCCGCTTCCCGGTCGGCAACTGGCCCGACCCGCTGTAGCTCGACTTTCGTCATGCCATCCGGCACCGCTGCTTCGTAGGGTTTGCGCCGTGGACGCATGGCCGCACTGAACTGCGCCCACGTGAGGGCGCCCGACTAGTTCCCGGCAACCGCCCGCCTTACTGCGCGCCCTGTGGCGTTCCCTCCTGAGTTCGCCCACCTTTCTGCGCGCCCTGTGGCGTTCCCTCCTGAGTTCGCCCACCTGTTAACCCACTCTTCCCTTCCCGGCCACGCCTGCTCCCCCGCGCCGCAAACCGCCGCCCGCACCGTGGAGGGG
>NZ_CAKKMM010001332.1:0-1397 GCF_918698205.1 Microbacterium sp. Bi128
CCGAAGGACAAGCCGAACGATCCCGCGGCCGAGTTCACGCTGGCGGCCTCGCTGACCCGCTCGTCCGAAATCGGGGACAAGGTGTAGTTGTTGAGTTGGGATACCAGCAGCCCCAGGCCAAAGCCTGAAATGATCAGCGGGATCAGCAGCCACCAGCCGGAGTCAGCTCGCGGCACGATGGGGACCAGCACCACCAAACCCGCGATCAGAAACAGAAAGCCCCAACGTATGAGGCTGGCCGGGCGCCGCCTCCCGGACCTCTTCCCGACGATCATGGCGACAGCGAACATGGTCAGCGAGAGCGGGGCGATGGACAGACCTGACTGCATCGCGTTGTATCCGAGCACCATCTGAAGGTAGATGGGCAGCACGATCATGGTGCCGCCCAGAGCGATCTGCTGGAGCATTTGTCCCGTGGCACCAAAGCGGAAGGCTTTTGCCTGGAACAGGTCCGGATCCAGCAGCGTCGGCTTGTTGCGGCGTTTGCGCTGAAGGAGCCAGTAGACCAGGCCGCCCAGTCCGACGGCACCCACGGCCAGGAGTGCGCCCACTGCCTCGCCGCCTTCCTGCCAGACCAGGATTCCGAGCACGACGCCGCCCATGCCGACGATGGACAGAAGTGATCCGAAGAGATCCAGTTCCCGGGGCCCGGTGTACGGCACGTCTTTGACGAGCTTGATTCCGGACAGGACGACCGCGATGATGAGGGCCTCGAGCAGGAAGGCGACGCGCCAGGACAGGAACGTGGTCAGGAAGCCGCCGAGCAGAGGCCCGACGGCGGCGGCGATCGCGGCCGACGCGCCGACCAGGGCGTAGACCCGGTGCTGGGCATCTCCCTCGAAATTTCCGTGGATGAGGGACTGCATGGCGGGAAGGAGCAGCGAGGCGCCAAGGCCGCCGATCAGGGCCCAGCAGATGATCACCGGGAGGAGGGTCTGGGCCAGGGTCATCGCCACGGCGCCGACGGCGTAGCAGGAAAGCCCAATGACGTAGGCGCGCTTGCGTCCGATCAGGTCGCCGATCTTGCCGCCGATCAGGATAAAGGCCGCGGATACCAGCGCCTCGAGGGCGATTGTCGACTGGAGTCCGCTGACGGTCGCACCTATGTCGTGCACCACCGCGGAGATCGAGACGTTCATGATCGACGTGTCGACAACCAGCACGAACATCGCCATCGCCAGCAGCAGCGCCAGCCTTTGGTTGAACTGCACCGGCGGGGTCCCGGCGTCCTTCGGAGAGTTCATCGCGGCCCGCCTCCCACACTCGATGGCTCGCTCGGGTCCACCACACAACCGGACATGTCGCCTCCTCTGGAGCAGACCGGGCAGTTCACGCATGAGCATGGTCCTGCAGGCACATCCCACCAGCGCCCACCGCAATGCGATGCTGATGCAAAG
>NZ_CAKKMM010001333.1:0-1396 GCF_918698205.1 Microbacterium sp. Bi128
CACTAACCCCGGGCCGCCCGCTCATTGCATAGGACACTGACGCGGATGAAACACCCACCCGCTGTGCAACGTCGCGGATGGTGACTCGCACGCTCTTATCTGGGCCTGAACGCTCTTCCGTCACCATAAACGAAAGCTTATCCGTTTAAGAAGATTCGAGCGTCGCGCTTTCTCCTTCGGCCGCGCTTAGCCATTTAGCCGTTTCTCATGAGGTGAGCGCCGATGCGGCTTTCCTCTCCACGGAAGCCGGCCACCTGCTAGCCCGTTGCCGAGTTAGGACTCCGCGTACAACAACTCGTCGGCTGCCATCTCGTCAAAGAATCCCCCTGCGGCAAGCCCTGGGCGCGGACCTCCTGGGCGACCGGTGGGCCCACAAACTCAGCCGCACCCTGGCGGCGGCGAGCACTCACTCGAGGAAGACGGCGGACTCTCGTGTCGCTGGCGGACGTCTTTCGTTTAATCCACAGGACCCCTCTGGCGGCTCGCGGAAGTGGGGCTGGAGGTAACCGCTAGGACTTACTTTCGGGCTTCCTCCGACCCTCCGGATGGAAGCAGCAGGGGCTGGAAGGCCAGTAGTTGGTCGATCTTGGAGGCGTGGACATCGTGCTGCTATCCATTCCTGCATGGGCAGGTGGGGCACGTCGTCGCTCACGACGTCGAACACGTCAGCCCGACCCTTTATTGGATCGGGCTGACGATCTGGGGTTGCTCATCTTGCGGGGCGCCTCAACGGCGCCCGGTTGAGGTCCCTACCGGGCGGGCAGCGCCTCGAGCAGGAACCGGGCCGCGTCGTCGAGGGCCTTGCGCCCCTCGGGGAGCCGGTCTTGGTGCATGTGCCAGACGTGGAACATCTCGGGCCAGACGTCCAGGCTCACTCGCACGCGATTCTCGGCTAGGTGCCCGGCCAGCCGGACTGCGTCGCTGAGCATGAGTTCATTCTCCCCGATTGTGACCAGGATCGGGGGCAGGCCGCGGACGTCGGCGAAGACCGGGGATGCGTCCGGGTCATTCGGCAGTGCCCCGCCTAGGAAGCTGCGTGCCAGCAGGTCCAGGACGGCCTTGCTGTTCAGCGGGTCGAGGCCTTCCCGGTTGGTCATCGACGCGCCTGTGTGCTCCAGGTTCGCCCAGGGTGACAGGGCAACCCCGGCTGCCGGCAGCGGCAACCCCAGATTGCGAGCCTTGATCATCACCGTGACTGTCATGGCGCCGCCGGCCGAATCACCTGCGACCATCAGACGCTCCGGGTCCTGACCCTGCTCCAGCAGCCAACGGTACGCGTCGACGGTGTCGTTGATCGGCGTGGGGAAGGGGTGTTCCGGAGCCAGCCGGTAGTGCGGCAGGAACACCCGGGCGTTTAGGCGAACTGCAAAGTTTCCGGCGAGGCCATGGTAGCCGG
>NZ_CAKKMM010001334.1:0-1393 GCF_918698205.1 Microbacterium sp. Bi128
GTCCTGCCGGTGGTCTTCGACGCCGCCGACGAGCGCCTCCGCGCTCTGATCGCGACTCATCAGCCGGACGTCGTGATCGCGGTGGGACTCGCGGGAGGTCGCGCGACCCTCACACCCGAGCGCGTCGCGATCAATCTCGCCGACGCGCGCATCGCCGACAACGCCGGCGCCCAGCCTCTCGACCGGCCCGTCGTCGCGGGTGGCCCCGCCGCCTACTTCGCCACCCTGCCGGTCAAGGCCATGGCCGCCGCGCTGACGGACGCGGGCCTTCCCGCCTCCGTCTCCCACTCGGCGGGGACGTTCGTCTGCAATCACGTCATGTACGCCGCGCTCCACGCCACCGCGGACGCCCCGGAGGTCCGGGCGGGGTTCGTGCACGTGCCGTATGCGCGCGAGGACGCCCCCGCGGACGTTCCCTCGTTGCCGCTGGACGACATCGTCCGCGGGCTCGAGATCGCGATCCGCGCCGCCGTCGACACCCGCGTCGAGGCGGCGGTGCCGGGCGGCGCGCTGCACTGAGAGGCAGCTCGGTCCCGATCGGGCCGTCCGGTGTCGTCGCCGAATAGCGAGCCCGGCGAGGCTCAGGCCGCGCGCCGACGCCCCACGTGCAGCACGGCCCGCACCACCAGCCCCGCGAGCAGCGCCCAGAACGCCGCGCTCACGCCGGCCACGGCCACCCCCGACGCGGCGACGAGGAACGTCACGACCGCGGGCAGCCGCTCGCCGGGATCGTCGATGGCCTGCTGCACGGCAGCGCCGAAGGCGCCGAACAGCGCGACGCCGGCCACGGCCGGGATGACGCCCGCGGGGGCGAGGAGCACGAGCGCCACGAAGGCCGACGACAGCGCCGCCAAGACGAGATACGTCCCGCCGGCCGAGACGCCTGCGACCCAACGCCGCTTCGGATCCGGGTGGGAGTCCGGACCGGCGGCGATCGCCGCGCTGATCGCGGCGAGGTTGGCGGCGTGACCGCCCGCCGTCGCCGCGGCGGCCGTCCCCAGGCCCGTGACGAGCATCGACGGACGCCACGGCACGGTGTAGCCGAAGCTGCGCATGACGGCGACGCCCGGCACGTTCTGCGACGCCATCGTCACGACGAACAGCGGCACGGCCACGGCGATGACCGAACCGAACGTGAGCACCGGGGCGGTGAACTCCAGGCGCGGCAGCAGGGCCGCGGCATCCACTCCCCCGCCGGTGCGGGCGAGTTCCACCGAGATCACGACCGTGGCCGCGACGAAGGCGAGCGGCACCGCCCACCGCGGCAGCAGACGGGATGCCACCAGCCACACGATCAGGACCGGCGCCACGCCCCACGGGTCGCTCACGAGCCCCGCGAAGGGCGCCACGCACAACGGGAGCAAGACGCCCGCGAGCATCGCCTGGGCGATGG
>NZ_CAKKMM010001335.1:0-1393 GCF_918698205.1 Microbacterium sp. Bi128
CCCGATCGTGGCCTCGCACCGGATCAACGACACCAAGGTCCAGGACGCCTACTCGCTGCGCTGCGCACCCCAGGTGGCCGGCGCCGTCCGCGACACCGTGGACCATGCCGCCCTGGTCGCCTCCCGCGAACTGGCCGCCGCGATCGACAACCCGGTGGTCCTGCCCGACGGCCGGGTCAGCTCCAACGGCAACTTCCACGGCGCCCCGGTGGCCTACGTGCTGGACTTCCTGGCGATCGCCGTCGCGGACCTGAGCTCCATCGCCGAGCGCCGGACCGACCGGATGCTGGACCCGGCCCGCTCGCACGGGCTGCCCGCCTTCCTGGCCTCGGACCCCGGCGTCGACTCGGGCCTCATGATCGCCCAGTACACGCAGGCCGGCCTGGTCTCGGACAACAAGCGGCTGGCCGTCCCGGCGTCGGTGGACTCGATCCCGAGCTCGGCGATGCAGGAGGACCACGTCTCCATGGGCTGGCACGCGGCCCGCAAGCTCCGCCGCTCGGTGGAGAACCTGCGCCGGGTCCTGGCGATCGAACTGGTGACCTCGGCCCGGGCGCTGGACATCCGCACCCAGCTCTCCGGCGGCGAACTCACGCCGGGACCTGCGGGCGCGGCCGTGATCGCCGCGCTGCGCGACGTCGTCGACGGTCCGGGCACCGACAGGTTCCTGTCACCGGAGCTCGAAGCGGCGGATGTCCTCGTGGCCTCGGGCAAGGTCCGGGCGGCGGCCGAATCCGCCGTCGGAAATCTCGCCTGAGAAGAAACAAAATGCAGGGCAGCTGAACAATTCCCGGCGCCCCCGAAATCTTTGGCGACACGGACGGCGGGGGCCCGGGAACTGTAGTACAAATGGAGAGTCCACACCAACGAAGTTGTGGCAAAGAACACATACAAAGGGGTAGAAGTTCTATGAAAGCACGCGGCACGGTACTGTCCAGGCGCCTTGCATCCGCAGCTACGGTTTCCGACTGGAGCGGCCTTCGGGTCGGCGAACGCGTCGAAATTGTCAAGCACGCACAGGTCATTGCGGCCGGTGAGGTCGAAGAGGTCTCGGTAAGCGGGAATGTGCTCTGGCTGGTCCCCGCGGGGCCGTCCGAAACGCAGCTTTTCCTGCAGTCCGACGGCGTGCAGGTCCGCCGCAGCTAGGCTGAGCGTTTTCACCAGAAAGTCCCCGCCACGGCGGGGACTTTCTGCGTTTCGGGGCCCAGGGCCCAGATGTGGGCGCGGTGCTGTCAGTGCCCAGTGAACGGCGGCGGACCCAGCAGCACGATCCCGCCGTTTTTACGTGCCGACTCCTGGACTCTGCCAAAGTCAACCAGGCCCGGCGCGACGGATTCGCCGGCAGGGTCCCCGGCATCGTTGCCGGGGGAGAGGGGTATGCTCGCGTCCCAGT
>NZ_CAKKMM010001336.1:0-1393 GCF_918698205.1 Microbacterium sp. Bi128
ACGTCGACACGGTCCGCGAGCTTTTGCCCCGCGTCGTGCTGCCGCCCGTGACCGCCGTCGCGGTCGCCGCGGCCGCAGTGGCCGGGATCGGGCTGCTGCTTCCCGCTGCGCTGCCTGCCGTGGCCGCGGCAGCGCTGCTGAGCATCGTCGTTGCCCCCGCCCTGGCGTTGGCCGCCGACCGCATGTCTGCCGGCACCGAACAAAACCTCCGTTCCGGCGTGCTCCGTCACGTTGCCGCAGCCCTGGACGCCCGCGCGGAACTGCACGCGAACGGTGTCAGCGCCCCCGTGCTCAATGCGATTGGCCGGGCGGACCGGGCCGCGACGGCAGCCTCACAGCGGTCGGCATGGGCGGAGGGTCTCGGCCAGGCCCTGACCGTCCTGGCCTGTGCCGGGGCCGCCCTGGCCAGCGCAGTGCTGGCCGCCCCGCTCGCCCTGAGCGGCGCGGTCAAACCGGAGACTGTTGCCGTCGTCGTCCTCGTGCAGCTGGCCCTGGTGGACCCTTACGCGGCCATCACCACGGCCGTGCGACAGTATCCCGCGCTGCGCGCCGTGATGCGGCGGATCGGCGCGGCAGGAGTCCTGGAGGCCGGGGCGGACAGTGACGCGGACGGCGGCGCCGCAACGGGCGGACTGGTGCCCGTGGCTTCGCGCCCCGGCGGCCGGCCAGGGATTGAACTCGTGGACCTCGCTGCCGCGTGGCCTGGCGGCGGAAATGTCTTCAGCGGACTCACGGCCGAGGCCGGCCCCGGGCGCTGGCTGGCCGTCACCGGCGCCTCCGGCTCCGGCAAATCGACCCTGCTGGCCACGGTCCTGGGGTTCCTGCCGGCGGCCGGCGGCCACCTGTACCTGAGCGGACGCGCCGCCTGGTGCCCGCAGGAGGCACACCTGTTCGATTCGACCATCCGCGGCAACCTTCTCCTGGCGCGGCCGGAGCCAGCTCCCGCCAGGACGGACAGTGCGCAGCGTGGACCCGGCGGCGCCGTGGTGGCCAACGGGGACGAGCAGATGCGGGCTTCCCTCGACGCCGTCGGACTCGGCCCGATGCTGGCCCGGCTTGAGGCCGGCCTGGACACCCGGATCGGCCCGGGCGGGGCCTTCCTCAGCGGCGGAGAGCGTACGCGCCTGGCCGTTGCGCGCACGCTCATGACCGGGGCCGACGTCATCCTGCTCGATGAACCGACGGCGCACCTCGATGCGGAGTCAGGCAGGCTCATGCTCGCCGAATTGCGCGACGGGCTGCGCGACCGGACCGTTGTCCTGGTCACCCACAACCCGGACGATATCGACGCCGCGGACACCAGGCTGGACCTGGACGCCGCAGCCGCGGCTGCCGCCGTGGGCGCCGCGGGCGAGGGTCCAGCGGCGGCGGCCGTGCTGGCGCGCGGGTAACC
>NZ_CAKKMM010001337.1:0-1392 GCF_918698205.1 Microbacterium sp. Bi128
CCTGCTGCCCCTGGGCAATCACGCCGAGGAAGGCATCCAGGCCGCCGTCGGCGTGCTGGACCGGCTGCTCACGGACAGCGGTGTGGAACGCAGCGCCCTGGTGGGTGCCGGCGTCGGAATTCCCGGCCCGATCGACCGCCGCACCGGCACCGTGGCGCAAGGCGCGATCCTGCCCGAATGGGTGGGCATCAACATCCTCAAACGCCTCGAAGAAGCGCTGGAACTCCCCGTCTTCGTGGACAACGACGCCAACCTGGGCGCCCTCTCCGAGGTCACCTGGGGGCCGCACAGCGGCATCAGCAACCTGATGTTCCTCAAGATCGGCTCGGGCATCGGCGCGGGACTGATCCTCAACGGTGTCCCGTACTACGGCAACGTGGGCATCACCGGCGAAATCGGCCATGCCACCATCCACGAGCACGGACTGATCTGCCGCTGCGGGAACCGCGGCTGCCTGGAAACCATCGCCTCCACCACCACCATGATCGAGCTCCTGAGCCGCGGCGAGGACCGGCCGCTCTCGCCTGGGGACATCGTGCGCAAGGCCCTGGAGAAGGACTCCGCCACGCTCCGTGTCGTGGACGACGCCGGGCTCGCCGTCGGGCGCGCGCTGGGCAACGTGGCGAACCTGATCAACCCCGAGGTCATTGTGGTCGGCGGCCCGCTGGCGGGCCTTGGCCAGCTGCTGCTGGACCCGATCCGGCGCGGCCTGATCCGCCACGCGGTGCCGGTCATTGGCGAGACAACCACCCTCACGATGTCGTCCCTGGGCGACCGGGCCGAGGCCCTCGGGGCCACGGCTTTGGTCTTCCAGCACGCCGGAATCCGGCGAAACTAACCATTTCGTTATGTGCCTGTTGCGTTAAAGACTTGACGACAAGGGCTGTGATCCAGTTTACTTTTCCATCAGACGGCCCTGCGGTTTGCAGGGGCGGACAACGAAGTCATGCATTGGAGGCGTAAGGGCAGATGACGTCCCTCAACACGCACAGTGATCCGCTAATCCTCGAGATGCGATCCATCACCAAGGAGTTCCCCGGCGTTAAAGCTTTGGCCGATGTGAGCCTGCGGGTGAAGGCCGGCGAGATCCACGCCATCTGCGGTGAGAACGGCGCCGGTAAATCGACCCTGATGAAGGTGCTCTCGGGCGTGTACCCCTACGGCACGTACACCGGGGACATCGTTTACCAGAACGAAGTCCAGGAGTTCAAGGACATCAGGGCCAGCGAGCACGCCGGCATCGTGATCATCCACCAGGAACTCGCGCTCATCCCCGAACTGTCGATCATGGAGAACATCTTCCTCGGCAACGAGCCCACCAAGCGCGGCGTGATCGACTGGGCCGAGGCCCGGACCCGGTCCACCGAACTGCTGGCCCGGGTGGGGCTGCGC
>NZ_CAKKMM010001338.1:0-1391 GCF_918698205.1 Microbacterium sp. Bi128
CAACCAACCCTCGGCATAAACGCAGTCAACGCAAATCGACTGTGATGTTCTAATGGGAACCCGCTGTGTCTACGCACAGGTTCACATCGCGCACCGAACTGATAAGTGGGGGTGCAGCGGTCATCATGTTTCACGTGAAACAAGAGGGTGGCGTCCCCTAAGCAACGGCCAAACACCTTCCGTGACTGTCAGCACGAATAGCAGTTCGCCGGCCGAGGGATAGCCCATTTCACAAGACGGCGGCGCCCAGGGGAATTGTGAGCCAGCAGACCAAAAACCAATCCGATAGACAGCCACCCAAGGTTGCAAAACCGTTCATGGCAGATTTAGGGGCTGTCCGCCTAGTCCTACTCCCCGATCGTGGGCCGTGGAGCACAACAAAAAAATGGCCCCCGCCAGAAGCGGGGGCCACTTTCGGTCAGCCTAGGACAGGACGTCCGCAAATTCCTTCTCGAAGAACTGCTTGGGCCGGGCGCCGATCACGGTGCCCTTGACCTCGCCGCCCTGGAACAGGTACACGGCAGGGATGGAGGTGATGCCGTACTCGGCAGCGATGGCCGGGTTGTCGTCAACGTTCACCTTGACCACATCAACCTTCTCGCCGTACTCGACCGAAATCTCGTCAAGAATCGGACCGAGCTTGCGGCAGGGGCCGCACCATTCGGCCCAGAAATCGACAATGACGGGCTTCTCGGAGGCCAGTACATCAGTGCTGAAGCTGGCGTCCGTTACGTCTTTTGCGTTGCTCATAACCTTTGTCTCTCTTCCGTTGGTTGCTGCGCGCCGGTTAGGCGTGGAAATCTGCGAGGTAGTGCTCGACGTCGAGGGCGGCCACGCACCCGGAACCGGAGGCTGTGATGGCCTGGCGGTAGGTCGGATCAATGACGTCACCGGCAGCGAAGACGCCCTGGACGCTGGTCTTCGAGGTGCGGCCGTCCACGGCGATGGTTCCCTCTGCGGTCAGCTCGAGTTTGCCCTTGACCAGATCGGTGCGGGGATCGTTGCCGATTGCCACGAATACTCCGGTTACGGCCAGTTCGGATTCCGTGCCGTCCACCAGGTTCTTCAACCGCAATGCGGTGACTTTGTCCTGTCCCAACACGTCTTCCACACCGGTGTTCCACACAAAGTTGATCTTCTCGTGGGCCAAGGCGCGGTCAGCCATGATCTTTGAAGCGCGGAGGGCATCGCGGCGGTGGACCACCGTGACGGACTTGGCGAACTTGGTGAGGAACAGGGCCTCTTCCATGGCGGAGTCGCCGCCGCCAATGACGGCAATGTCTTGATCCTTGAAGAAGAAACCGTCGCAGGTTGCACACCAGCTCACACCGTGGCCCGAAAGCCTCTTCTCGTTCGGCAAGCCGAGCTCGCGGTAGGCCGAACCGGTGGAA
>NZ_CAKKMM010001339.1:0-1391 GCF_918698205.1 Microbacterium sp. Bi128
GCTGGGCGGTGCGGCTGGGCTCCTGGCAGAGTCCGGTGACGGTGGACCAGAAGATCCCGGCGTCCCTGATGGCGTCCAGGTCCAGTTCCTCGGCCTTGATCTGCAGGTCTGGTGCCGTGGGGAAGCGTCCATAGAAGTAGAGCGGGAAGTCCTCCGGCGGCTTGATGGCGCAGAACGTGACGGCGGTGGGCCATTCCTTGACCGCCGTGACGAAGGAGTCGTCCACGTTGAATTTGCGCAGTTCGCGGTGCAGGTACTTGCCGAAGGCGTCGTCGCCGGTGCGGGTGATGACGGCGGTGCGGCGGCCATGGCGGGCAGCGGCGACCGCTACGTTGGATGGGGATCCGCCAAGGTACTTTCCGAAGGACGTGACATCCTCCAGATCCACCCCGATGTCGTTCGGGTAGATATCAACACTGATGCGCCCGATCGTGAGCAGTTCGTGGGTCACGGTGATCGTGGACCTTTCTGGTGTGGACTCGATACCTTTGCGCAGCCTGAGCTTCGGCGTTTCTGCGGTGCTTATTCAGTGCTTTGGGGCCTGGCGTGAGCCGGGCCACAACCACTACTTTGCCTTAGAATCCATGTACTGTCAAAGGTTTGTACTGACATATTTACAACATGACACGGGGACTTCAAATGATGCCCCGCGCGGCGCCGCGGCGGCGGGGCAGGCGCCGGAAATACCCGGGTGTTTACCTGGCGGGAACGCCGAGTTCGCCGGTGACGTACTGGGCCTGCCCGAAACCGAACGACCAGTCCCCCGCGGTGTTCTCGACATATCCGATAAAAACGTCCTCGCCGGCGACCCCCGCGGCGGCCAGCCTGTCCGCAATGGCGGCAAACAGGGACTGCTTGGCGGACTGGCTTCGCCCGGCCTGGGTGAAGATCTGGATCATCACCACGTCCGGCGTCCGCTCGAAGCCGAGCCCGGCATCCTGGGCGACAATTTGCCCCTCGGGATGCTCGGTCAGCACGTGGAAGTAGTCCCGCTCTGGAATGCCAAATTCGGCCACGATCGCGTTGTGGATGCCCTGGCTGAGCCCGCGGAGCTGCTCCGCGCCGCGGCCCTGGTTGACGTCAATTCGTACGAGAGGCACTCGCATCTCCTTCACTAGTTTGTCCTGACATACTAACAAAGTAATTTGGAGCTGCGCAAGGATTCCGTGACAGCACACAGCAACGCGGGGTCACTTAGCGCCCATCCTCGGGTGCGGTATGGGCGCTAAGTGACCCCGCGTTGGGGTATTGCGCAGGCCGGAGCCCAGGGATAGCGTTAACAACCTAGAGATTGATCAACAAGGCGGTTGATTATCCATGGTCGGGACGGGAGGTGGGGACACCAAGTGGATTCCAGCGACGACAGCCAGCTCGACGCGGCCTTCCTGGCC
>NZ_CAKKMM010001340.1:0-1391 GCF_918698205.1 Microbacterium sp. Bi128
ACAGTCCGTCCTTGCCGAAGAAGCCGAGTGAGACCCACATCCGTGCAGTCTCGATCAGCAGATCGGAGCCCAGGGTGGCCTGGAACTCGGTGTCCCCGCTGGCCCAGATGTACCGGTTGGTCGCGAAGGCGATAGCGGCGGCGATGTGGAACTGCGCGGTGCCGGCCGCGTAGTAGGCGCTGGCCTCGAGTCCGTTGATGGTGCGCCAGGGGAAGAGGGCGCCGTCGACGCTGAGTTCCTTGGCGCGGATCTTCGCCTCGGGCAGGAGGTCGTGGCGGAATTCCAGGACCTGGCGGGCGTTGCCCGGGTTCGTGTAGGTCAGGTAGGGCAGCAGGTACACCTCCTGGTCCCAGAAGTAGTGGCCGTCGTAGCCGGAGCCGGACACGCCCTTGGCCGGGATGCCGGCCACGTCGGCGCAGGCCGTGGCCTGCGCGAGCTGGAAGAGGTTCCAGCGCACGCCCTGCTGGAGCTCGGTCTGGCCCGCAAGGACGATGTCGCTTGTGCTCCAGTAGGCGCGGTAGTGGTCCTCGCTCTCGGCGAAGATCTCGCTGACCGGCTTGAGGCTGGCTTCGGCGTTGTCGGCGAGGTCCTCGGCGGCCTGGCCCACGGCGTAGCTGACGCTCTTCTCCAGCACGAACGGTGCGTCCGCGCTGACGGCGAGCACGTAGCGCACGCTGCTGTCGTCCTGGTCCACCTGGGTGTCGAACGGCTGCACGCCGGCCGAGGTCCAGTGATCCACGGCCATCCCGAGCCGCTGCTTGGATTCCGAGGCTTCCCAGGACAGGCGCAGGGAGCCGTCCCCGCCGTCGAGCCGCAGGGGCAGCAGCACACGGCCCGCGTGCCGGCCGGCGCGGCGCGGATCATGGGCGGAGTGGTCCTCCACCGGCTGGTCCTGGCGGTTGATGACCGAGGACGTGACGTCCGCGGAGATATCCCGGTCGGCGGCCACTTCGAGGCTGATGCCCAGCGCCCCGCGGGTTGCGTAACCGACGGCGCGCCGTTCGGTGGTGGTCACGGTCGCACCGGAACGGCACTGCCAGGTGATCCGGCACTCGTAGATACCCGTGGCGAAATCCACCGAGCGGCGGTAGTCCAGCACGGTGGACTCCTCCAGGCTCAGCGGCTCGCCGTCGATGATGACGGTGAAGTTGTTGGCGTCCGGGACGTAGAGGATCCGCTGGCCGGTGCGGGCGAAGCCGTACGCGTTTTCCGCGTGCTTGATGTCCCAGGTCTCGTGGAAGCCGTTGATGAAGCTGCCCGGAAGTTCGGCGTCCGCGGCACCCCAGTGCGCGCCGCGGATGCCCAGGTGCCCGTTGCCGAGGCTGAACAGGGTCTCCAGGGTGCCGGCATTGCCGGGGAGGTGAACGGTCTCGACCAGCTGCCAGGGATCG
>NZ_CAKKMM010001341.1:0-1391 GCF_918698205.1 Microbacterium sp. Bi128
GCTTGCCGCCGCATTGGGCATCACCTCGGTGGGCCTGCCCTTGCCGTACGTTAGCGAGTCTCCCGGCCCCACCTTCAACACCATCGGCCAGGACGACGGCAAACCGGTGATCAGCGTCAGCGGCCATGAGTCGTTTCCCGCCAAGGGCAGCCTGGACCTGACCACTGTCTATGTCGACGGCGGTCCCAACGGTCCGGTCAGCGTCTTCGAGGCGTTCTCGGCATGGCTGAACGGGACCAAGGCCGTCTACCCCCAGGAACTGCTCTTCCCCACCGGCGTCACCAAGGAACAGTCCCAGCAGGAGAGCGCCACCGCGATGACCACCTCCCAGGAGAACGCCATCGCCTCGGCACTGAAGGAACTGAAGATTCCGTTCGGGCAGAAAATGCAGGTGGCCGGGCTCCCGGACGACTCCGCCTCGAAGGGACTGCTGCAGGCAGGGGACGAACTTGTCTCCATCAATGACAAGCCCATCACTGCGCTCGGCGTGGTCCAGGCGGAACTGGCCGCCGGCAACGGCAAGCCCGCCAAGG
Source organism: Microbacterium sp. Bi128 (assembly GCF_918698205.1). Taxonomy (NCBI): domain Bacteria; kingdom Bacillati; phylum Actinomycetota; class Actinomycetes; order Micrococcales; family Microbacteriaceae; genus Microbacterium; species Microbacterium sp. Bi128. Next base: position 534 of record NZ_CAKKMM010001341.1, read on the forward strand.
TTATCGTCGAACGCGCCGGCAACCGGGTGCCAGTCACCATTACGCCGGCCAAAAACAGTGCGGGCCGCTACATCCTGGGCGTCTTGCTGCAGTACAAGTTCACCTTCCCGTTTGATGTCACCATCTCGCTCGACAAGGTCGGTGGCCCCAGTGCGGGCATGATGTTCGCGCTTGGCATCATTGACACCGTCACTCCCGGGGACCTGACCGGCGGCAAGCACATCGCCGGAACCGGAACCATCACCCCGGACGGTGCCGTAGGACCCATCGGCGGGATCGCCCAGAAGATGCAGGGGGCGCGGTCCGGCGGGGCCACACTGTTCCTGGCCCCGGCGGCCAACTGCGAAGACGTGCTGGGCCACATCCCCGACGGCCTGCAGGTGGTCCGGGTCGAGAACCTCACCGAGGCCCGCAAGGCAGTTGAACTGGCCGCGTCAGGCGGCGACACATCGGGCCTGCCTGTCTGCACCAACAACTAGACTGGCCGCGGAACTAAGCGCCGTCCCCACTCGTGGCACTAATTGACGGCCGCGCCGTCCCGACGGGACCCTGCTGCAGGGCCCTGACGGAACGGCGGTGACGGCCGTTAGAATGCATCAACCTGCAACACCGGCACTTGGTCGCCAGACTGAGCCACAGCAGCGACTGATAACTAAAAACCAGCAGTAGACGACCAGCTATGAGGTACCGAGTTTGTCCCGTCCCGCCAGCACTGTCCCGCCCGGAAGACCCCAGACACGACGCGGCGCCCTGACGCCGACGCTGATCATCGTGGCCCTGATCGTGGTCGGATTCATCTTCTTCGCCAATGTCTGGACGGATGTCCTCTGGTACCAGCAGCTCGGCTACTTCGAAGTG
>NZ_CAKKMM010001342.1:0-1390 GCF_918698205.1 Microbacterium sp. Bi128
TTTGTCGTCCGTCAGCCGCAGTTCGCTGCCCTTGGCGATCGCGTCGCCAACTACCTTGGCGACGGCTTCGGCATCCTGCGCCGATTCGAGGACAATTTCGCGGCCAATGTTTTGAATACCAATCTTTACTTCCACAGCAAGGCCTCCCAGCCAATCAACGTCCAAAAAATGTCTAAGGTCAATCTCTAGTTGTAGTCTAGGTCTCTTTGGGGAAGCGGGAGATTCCGCGCCAAGCTAAACGGTAGATGAGGTCACTGGCTACATCGAGATCCAGGTTCCCGTCCGTTTCCAGCCAATACCGTGCGCTCACGTGGGCCATGCCGGCGAGTCCGCGGCCCAGCAGCTGGGCCTCCAGCTCAGGCAGTTTGGTGTCCTCGGCGATGACGTGCGCGACGGCGTCGGCGAAGGTCTTGTTGAACGTTTCCAGCCGCGCGCTGACGTCGGGATCGTTAATCAGGTCCGACTCGAAGACGAGCCGGTGGGCCTGGTCGTCGTGCGCGATGAAGCGGAAGTAGGCGCGCATGACGGCCTGGACGCGCTCGTCATTGTCGGTGGTGGAGTTCAGGGCGCCAAGCAGGAGGTCGGTCAGCTTGCTGAGGTGGCTGTCCAGCAGAGCCAGGTAGAGGTCCCGCTTGGAGGGGAAGTGCTGGTACAACACCGGCTTGCTGACGTGGGCGGTCTCGGCGATCTCGTCCATGGCGGCACCGTGGTAGCCGTTCGCCACGAAAACTTCCTGCGCGGCCGCCAGCAGCTGAGCCCGGCGTTCGTCGCGGGGGAGGCGGGCCGAGCGTTGTCCGCTCCGGGGCTGCCCTGCCGTCGGCTTGCCGGACTCGTCCCGCTCCAACGGTGCCTGATGAACCACTGTCGGCCTTCTTTCCCTTATCCACCCCATTGCGCGCAATGGCAATCATTTGCATTTTGTACTGAACTACCTTGCACTCAATTACACCTTACGCGCGGGTAATATGACCTGGTGGTATCTTCGGGCATAGATTGAAGTATGGCTTCCAAGTTCACCGCCGCCGGTGCCCCCGCAACCCCCCAGACGAAGCTGGATCCGCAGCCCGGACCGCTGGTCGACCCGGCTGCGGACCTCAGGCCGGACGAGGTGGAACGCTACTCGCGGCACCTGATCATTCCGGAGATCGGCGCGATCGGCCAGCGACGCCTCAAGAACGCAAAAGTCCTGGTGATCGGTGCCGGTGGCCTCGGCTCCCCGGCCCTGCTCTATCTCGCCGCCGCGGGGGTCGGCACCCTTGGCATCGTCGATGACGACGACGTCGACCTCAGCAACCTCCAACGCCAGATCATCCATGGTGTCGAGGATATGGGCCGGCCGAAAATCGAGTCCGCCCGCGACGCCATTAAGGCCCTGAACCCGCTCGTGGAC
>NZ_CAKKMM010001343.1:0-1389 GCF_918698205.1 Microbacterium sp. Bi128
CGCTTCGGCCGCGCTCAGCGCGGCGCCGGTCAGCAGCGACAGCAAGCGCAAGCGCAGCGGGTGCGCGGTCGCCCTCAGGTCGTCCAGTCGTGACATCCCGCCATCGTGCCCGCGTGGGCGCCGACCGTCAAATGACTCTTTGGGGGTCGTGGCATCCCCTCGGTTGTTTCGGCCCTGCCTCACCGCGGCCCCGAGCGCAATCCCTCCGTGTGCGCGCGGGGCCGGTGGGACCCTGGTCGCCCCGAACACCAGAAAGGACTGGGACCATGTCCGACTCCACTGCCTCCACTGCCTCCACCGACCCGTTCGCCAACGCCGCAGGACCCGAAGCCCACTCGATCACCGACTGGACCGACCTCGGTCGCGAGATGTGGTCCTACCTCACCGGCCGCGGCGCCGCGGTCAACTACACCTTCGTCGACATGAGCGTCGAGGTGCCGCGCGACATCGGCCCCGACGCGCCCCGTGCCACGTGGAAGCTCAACGGCACCCTCCGCGTCACCACCAGCGACGACACCGCGCCGGGCTCCGACCCGCACCGCGGCAACTGAGAGCGGGCGCCCTCATGGTGCGCCTCGACATCGACCTCGCCTTCTCGGAAGAAGAGACCGGGTCGGATGCCACACTCCCGCCGTTCGAGGGAACGATCACGGCGGCCGGATCCGAGGTGCGCGTGACGATCAGCGACCCGTCACGTCTGCCCGGGAACGGACGCCGAACGCTCACCGAGCTGTCGACGGTCGCGGATGCCCTCGCCGCGCGCGGGATCTCGGTGTGCGTGGAGGGCCCGGACGGCCCGATCGTGCACCTCGGCGATGTCAAGAGCAGCCTGCTGCAGCGCGTCGTCACCGGTTCGCCGCACATCCGGCTCGGATCCGTGGGTGCCGTCGCGCCGCTGCTGACGCGACGCAACGCCGGACAGGCGCTGCGCTTCCCCGTGCCGCCGGGGACGCCGCTGCCGCTCGTGCCGACCGTGAACCGCGTCGTGCGTCGCCGGATCACGACGACCCACTACACGCCCGGGTCGGGCCGTCCGCGCCTGATCTTCGCGATCGGGACGGGCGACTGGGACGGCAAGCCCCCGCGCGAGTTCGACCTGCTGCCCGAGAAGACCGTGATCGGGTCCGGCGACGATGCCGACCTGCGGCTGCCCGGCCTCGCGCCGGTGCATGCCGAGATCCGCCACGAGGGCGACGACGAGTACGTGCTGTACGGCTTCGACGTCGTCGGCGGCGGTGGCTCCGCGGTCGAGGGACGCCGCGGCAACGGCCGCATCCTCCGCACGGGGGCGCGTATCGAGCTCGGCGACTGGCGCCTGGCGTACTTCCGCGCCGAGTGGGCCGACCACGGCCGTCCCTACGGTGGCCGCATCGGCGGCGAGCTCTCGCG
>NZ_CAKKMM010001344.1:0-1386 GCF_918698205.1 Microbacterium sp. Bi128
TGCCAGTACCTTGCAGCGTCCACGGACCGCTCGAGGGCCGCCTGCACCAGGTCGCTGTCAAGGTCGGTAAAATCCAGTGAGGCGAGCCTGGCAGCCAGCTGTTCTGGTGACGCGGCAAAGGCCGGCATCGCGGTCTCCCCGGAGGCAGCAGCGCTCAGCAGGACCCGCGAGGTCCCCGGTCCACTATCAAGTTCGTATCCCAACCAGAAGGCCGCCGTTTTGACCTCCGGATCCAGCTGCATCGCCAGTTCGAGGCACAGACGGCGCCCCCGGGGCCCCCGCAGAAATACGTCCACACTTGGCGTCATCAGATCATCCTCCCACCACAGCGCAGCTTTATCTGGAGCGGTCTCAGGTGCCGTCGATGATGGCGGGTATCGTCGCAACGCGTTTTACCATAGCGTGATGGAGACCACGGTTAGCGGAGTTTCTGTGCATTACGCCGAGTACGGCAGTGGCACGCCGGTTCTCGCTCTGCACGGCGCCGGTGTGGATCATCGCGAAATCGCCGGTGCCCTTGAACCGATTTTCGACGACGTGCCTGGCTACCGGCGCCTGTATCCGGACCTGCCCGGGATGGGCCGGACCCCGGCGCCTGAGACGATCACGAGCAATGACGACGTCGTGGACATTCTGCTCGGCCTTATCGCCAGCACTATTGGTGATGAACCGTTTCTTATCGTGGGTCAGTCCTACGGCGGCTACCTGGCCCGTGCGATTGCGAGTCTGCGACCTGATCAGGCCGTCGGGCTGGCGCTAATCTGCCCTGTTGGCCAACAGACGCGCGACGTGCCTCAGCACGAGGTCCTTGTTTCGTCGGTCGATCTGACCGGTGCACTCGGCTCGGATCTCGAGGCTACTTACCGCAGCTACTTCGTTGTGCAGACGCCTGAAACGCTGCGTCGGTTCCAGGAGTATGTGGCTCCCGCAACGTCCCTGGCTGACGAGTCGAGCCTGATGCGGATCTTTTCGCACTGGGAGTTGCGGGATCGGCCGGAAGCCGCGAAAGCCTATCCTCATCCGGTGTTGGTCGTTGCCGGGCGACAGGATGCCACCGCCGGGCACACAGGACCGTCGGAGCTGATCCTGCACTACCCACGCGCTACGTTGGCCGTACTCGACCGCGCCGGCCACGCCTTGATCCATGAGCAACCCAACCTCGTGCGAGCCCTTGCCGCCGACTGGCTCATGCGCGTGCGTGAGGCGTCAGACGACAAAAGCTAGCGGGCAGTGGCGCCCGCATGCGGACGGAATCCCTGTGTCATGGCTCCGCCGAAGGAGGGCAAGGCGATGCGTCCGCGGCGTCCAACCGGCGTCATGCAATGCCCGGTAAGCAGCAAACCATCGCGACGGATTGCAGTCGGGCGGCCAGCGAAAGAACAATGG
>NZ_CAKKMM010001345.1:0-1386 GCF_918698205.1 Microbacterium sp. Bi128
GGCATGAAGATGGAATCCGAAAAGGAGAGGTGGTTCGAGGCAAGGATCGCGGCGCCCTCGGCAGGGACGTTGTCGAGGCCCTTGACCCAGGGCCGGAACAGCAGCCTGAGCACCGGCCCCAGGACAAACGTCTTCATGAACCAATAAAACACTCGGTGACCTCTCCGGAAGGCGTCTGGCCTGCGGCCCGAACCGGGTCCGGCCAGGCTTCAATGGACACCTTACTCTAGTGAGTTTTGGCGCTAAGGGTGACACGATGGGCTCATGACTGAAAGCAGCACCCCCCCTGCGCCCGCCGCTTTCAGCTACCCGTGCCAGGGCCCCAACGCCCGGACCGGTGTGGCCATCTGCCACGGCTTCACAGGCAGCCCGCTCAGCGTCCTGCCGTGGGCCCGCCACCTCGCCGCCCAGGGCTTCGCCGTATCGGTACCGCTACTGCCCGGGCACGGCACCCACTGGCGGGATCTCGCCCGGCAGGGCTGGCAGGACTGGTACAGGAGCTTTGAAACGGCGTACCTGGACCTGGCCGGCCGGACTGATGACTGCTATGTCGCGGGACTGTCCATGGGCGGCACGATCGCCCTGCGTACCGCGGCCCGCCACAGCGTGGCCGGCGTGGCGGAACCGAAGACGTTGCCCAGGAAGACCGTCAGGAGCAGCAAGTTGCCGGCGATGCCGACGGGCCAGGCCCAGACCCGGCGGCGCATGCCGCCGACGGCGCTGGCGAGGCCAAAGATGTTGCCTAGCACTTCACGAAGAATCAGGACAGATCCGCCTACGGGGATCTGCGCTTCGAAGAGCCATCGCAAGGGGTCCATGTGTGTGTCGTTCCTTCCCTCAAGAACCGCGATGGCTCCGGGGGTATACGACAGCGCAATTATGCGGCGCCGTTGGGGCGCCGCAGTAACAGCTGTACGTGCTTCTCTCATCCAGACTTTAACTGTCGGTACCGGAATTTCACCGGTTCAACCGTCTGCCGGCTTCCTCCCGGGGGAGGGCGCTGGCGCGCGGGTCGCGGACTGTCACCGCCGGTTCGGACTTACACCGACCCCGGAGCACGTATGTGTGTTGTTATTCTGACACAACTGCGGCCCTGCCCGGGCTATTCCCCGGATGCCGATGTTACGCCCGGCGTCATCTTCGCAGCAGTTCCCTGCCGGGACCGCGCGTCAGCGGGACCCCGCCGCCCGGAGCCTTTCGACAGCCTCCGCCGGATCCGCGGCGCCGTAGACGGCTGACCCCGCAACAAAGACGTTCGCCCCCGCCTCTGCCGCGCGCAGGATCGTCTCCTCGGTGATGCCGCCATCCACCTGCAGTGCCACCGCGACGCCGGAGCCGTCAATGGCAGCGCGGGCCCGCCGGATCTTGGGCAGCGTCAGGTCCAGG
>NZ_CAKKMM010001346.1:0-1385 GCF_918698205.1 Microbacterium sp. Bi128
GGCTTGTGATTGGCCGGCCTGTGATGGATGTCAGGGCCGGGAGGAACGCTTCGAGAGGAAGCTTGCGAGGACGATTGCGTTGCGCTGGTCCGGGAGGAGGAGCCAGGCCGCGAGGTAGACCACGAACGCCGGGCCAGGGAGCAGGCTCAGGAGCAGGTAGGCGATCCGGACATAGGCCACATCAACGTTCAGCTTGGCGGCAACCCCGCCGCAAACGCCGCCAACCCAGCGCTGCGGACCACGTTTCAGGCCGAAGCCCCGGATGGTGTCGAAGAATTTATCCATGGCTCAAGACTTCCCTGTAGTTGACTTATTGTCACGCCTGCGCGCCGAGACCAGGCCGCCCACGACCAGGGCGCCCCCGGCCCCGATCATCAGGCCGATCAGCACATAGGTGCCGTTGAGGGCCACGAGGCCGAGCCGGGAAATGATGATCAGTGCGGCCAATGCCACCACTGTCAGTCCCCAGACCACTGTGCCCACCCGGGCGGGCGAGCCCGCTTCGCGGTCGTGCCCGGCATCGGCCAGCGGCGAGTCGTCATAGCTGCTCATGTCAGTTGCCTTCCTTGATGGTCACGTTGCTGACGGTGCCGGAGATCTCCAGGACCAGCCGGGCGCCAGGTTTCGCGGTGTTGTAGTCGCTTTGCTGCGTCGTCATGCCGCCGCGGTCCTGGTTGCCGTCGTGGAGGTTGCCCATGGTCATGTCCGCCTGGACGTGCACCGGAACGGTGGCGGGGATGACGACGGTGAGGTTGCTGGCCGTCGCGTCGATCGGAACTACGACGTCGGAGCCCAGGGGCGGATTCAGCGCCAGCTTGGTCAGGTCCACGGTTCCGGCGCCGCCGGTGATCTCGAAGCCGCCTTGGGCCTGCTGAATGCTCGCGGGCGTCCAGTCGGCGTTCTGGAAGCGGAACCGGTCCCCGTGCGGGATCACGCTGAAAATGGCGCCGATCAGCAGGGCCACGACCGCGAAGAAGCCCAGGATCCCGGAGGTCCGGCCCCGCAGCCCTGCGAACAGGATCCCGAGGCCCAGGATGGCCGCGCCGAAGGCCCAGACCAGCGCGTTGCCGGCATCGCCGAGGTCGATCACGTTGGCGGCGTCGAGGGCCTTGATGCCCCCGCCCACCAGGAGGGCGGAGCCGACGGTGATGGCGACCGCCGGAGCGCCTGGGCCAAGGTTGCGCGCGGCCGGTGCGGCCGGTGTGGCGCCGGACCCCGGTCCGTAGCCGCCTGGGGGAACAGGACCGGGCGGGACGGGGCCGGACGCAATGGGTCCCGACGGCGGAGGCGGACCCCAGTCCGGGGCGGTGCCGGTGACTCGAGAGCTGTCAGCCGGGTCGCCATAGGTCCGGCCGCCGCCCTGCGGGAAGCTGCCTGCTGTATTC
>NZ_CAKKMM010001347.1:0-1385 GCF_918698205.1 Microbacterium sp. Bi128
GAAGTCGGTCGTGCAGTCCCCGATCTGGTCGTCGAGGAAGCGTTGGATCTGTTCGGCATCCATCGCCGTGCCGTCGTAGAAGGCGGCATCCTCGATGAGGGATCCGGGATCGAAGTCGGCCAGATCGATCGAGGCGCGCTTGGTCTCGGTGTTCCACACGGTGTTCCATCCGGAGACGAGGTGCACGAGCGGGACCGCCGCGGCGACGACGAGGCCGAGCACGACGACGGCGAGGATGCCGGCCGTCCACCGTCGACGGTGCAGCACACGGCGCCGCGCCGCGCTCAGGCGCCGGGGGACACCGCGGCGCGCGGGTCGGCTTCGGGGTGCGGGGCGGCGGCGCGTCGGGCCTGCCTGTCTCGCCATGGTTCGATCGTGCCGCACCGCGCTGAACGTAGGGGGGACGCGGCTCGCGCGGCGCGGCGGACGGACAGGAGATTCCCGGTCAGCGACCGCGCGGGCGCGCGGTATCCGACAGGGGTCTCGCGGGTCGGCCTGCCCGGATCAGCGGACGGGACGGACCGGTGCGGCGGGCGCCGCGGCGATCCCCGAACCGGAGAGCGTGAGACCGTCGGAGCCGCTGGCGTCGTGCATCATCTGATCCACGAGTTCGCGGTCGATGGCAGGCTCACGACCCCCGTAGAACTGCAGCACGAGGGCGTTCGAGGCGTGGATCCACAGACTCGCCTGCCGCACCCCCTCGTTCACGGGCACCTGGAGCATGAAGCCCTCGTTGCGTCGAAGCTTGTTCATGATCACGATGCGCAAGTGCGCGAGCAAGCGGTCGTCGATGTCGAACGTCGCACGGTCGCGGTAGATGAGGCGTCCCACGGCTGGTCCTTTTCTGGCGCGCCGAAGCGTACCTGTCGAGCAAGGGGCGGGACCACGCCGGGAAGCGAGGCAATGCGGGGACCCTCATTCTGCCATCTCCGGGGCGCCTCTCGCTCGCCACAGCACATTCAAAGCCGGCGCCGATAATCTCTGTCGAACCACTCCGACGACCCACGAGAGAGAACACCCGTGAGCCCTCACCGAACCTCCACCGACCAGGAGGGCCGATCTTCGAGCCCCCTCGTTTCGAGAGGGGGTGAAATCGGATGCTGACAGCGGTCCTGACGCTGCTGTTGGGTGTGGTCATCACGCTCGCGATCATCGCGGCCTGCGGCTTCTTCGTCGCCCAGGAGTTCGCGTACATGTCCGTCGATCGGGCGAAGCTGTCGGCCCGCGCCGAGAAGGGCGATGCCCAGGCCAAACGGGTGCTCGCGATCACGCAGCGTACGTCGTTCATGCTCTCGGGAGCCCAGCTGGGCATCACTGTGACCGGCCTGCTGATCGGCTACGTCGCGGAGCCCTTGATCGGCGCCTCGATCGGCACGCTGCTCGGT
>NZ_CAKKMM010001348.1:0-1383 GCF_918698205.1 Microbacterium sp. Bi128
GCTGCCGTCTGCGGTCTTCTCCCTGTGGCACAACGTCTCCGGCGCGATCGTGGCCGCGTGGCTGGCCCGCCGTCCCCTCCGGGAGGCCGCAACCCCGGAAGCCGCACCGGAGGCCGCAACCCAGGACGCGGCACCGGAGGCCGCGCTGAAAGCCTAAGGTTCCTAACCCCGCAACTGTGCCAGCAGCAGAATGACGGCGTGCCCGGCCAGGATCTCGGGGGTGTCCGTGCCGGCGGGGACCACCTCGTGTCCGCCCTGGACAGCAAGGCTGCCGGGCCCGGCGTCGTCCGTGATGAACACGTGGGGCGTGCCGCGGCCAGCGGGCTCTGCCATGGCGCCGGAATCGTCGTCCGTCTTCGGCGCGCTGGTGTGGATCACGCCGTCGGCTCCGCCGGAGAGCATGAACTGCCGCCAGTTCCCGCCCAGCAGGATGACCGACTGGTAGCCGTGCTCCGGCAGGATCCTGGCCAGCACCGTGGCGATGGCCCTGTCCCGGGGCTGCTCGAGGTCCGGGACGGCCACGGCCACCAGCTCCGTCCGGCCCCGGCGCATTCCCCGGGCGGCACTGTTGGCCACATAGCCAAGTTCGCGGACCGCGGCGTGCACCCGGTCCTGGGTGGCTTCGCTGATCCGGGTGGTACCGCCGGAGCGGCCGGAGAGCACATAGGAGACGGTGGTCAGGGAGACCCCGGCCGTCTGCGCGACATCGCGGATGGTGGGCTTGGATCCAGGCCGCACTGATGACTCCCGGCTGTTTCTCCGCCGGGTCCGCGGCGGCTCGTGAAAACGTTGTTTTAGGGCAGACCCCCTGTGTGAACTCTAGCCCGAAGCGCCGGTTCCCGGCCCACACCGACCAAGCAGCGCGGCGGGGTTCGCGGCGGGGTTTGCGGCGGGCAGGTCCTTGGTGAATGCCAGCGGCCCGATGGTTTCCGGGTCGGCGGAGAGATCGAACTGTGCCTCGTAACCGGTGCTCAGGTAGAGGTGTTTCGCCTCCGGCTGGCGCGGGCCGGTTGTCAGGTAGACTTTCCGGTAGCCGCGACGGCCGGCCAGCGCCTCCAGCTCGGCAAGGACAAACCGGGCCAGTCCGCGGCGGCGGTGCGCTGAATGCGTCCAGATCCGCTTGAACTCGGCGGTCTGCGGGCCGTGCCGGCGGAACGCGCCGCCGGCCACGGATTCGCCGTTCTCGCGCACAATCAGCAGGGCCCCGCCCGGCGCGGCGAATTCCTCGGCCGGGTAACGGTTGAGTTCCTCCGCGGCGGCCCCGCGGCCAAAGAGGCTGCCGTAGCGGGTGTCGTATTCGAGCGCGAGCTCGTCCAGGAGCGGACGGACCCTGGGATCGCTCATGGGGAGATTGAGGACCGTCAGCGCGGCGGTGTCCACGGG
>NZ_CAKKMM010001349.1:0-1381 GCF_918698205.1 Microbacterium sp. Bi128
GGTCTTGCCCTCGGCGGCCTCGGCGCGCGCCTTCCAGGTGACGTCGAAGTTGCCCAGCCCGGAGCTGTCCAGGGTGGTGTTGCCGGCGCCTGTCATCAGGTCGCCATTCCATACAGTGTGTGCGGTGCGTGTTGTAGCCATGTCCACTCCTCGACGTCGTTGTGAATCAGGGGTCCGGCTGGTGCCGGAGCCTGCCGTGATCAATCCTAGGGATTCTGTGCGGCCGCCGCACGGGGGTTCCGCTGTCAGAGGATTGTGACCCGTACAGTGTCGTCATGGAACTTACCGAAGATGCGCAGGTGCCAGGGGCGCCCGTGGCGCGTATCGCCACGATTATGGTCAACGCCGTCGACGCCGGGCGCCTGGCGCAGTTCTGGGCCGACTTGTTGGGCACGGCGGTCTCCTCGCGCTTCGAGCAGTTCGTCTGGCTGGAACCCGCCGGCACCGGAGCCCCGCAGCTGGCCTTCCAGCAGGTCCAGGACCCCACGGAGGGCAGGCGGCGCCTGCACCTGGACATCCATGGGCCCGACCCTGCGGCGTTGCGCGCCCGCGCCGAGTCCCTCGGTGCCGGGTTCGTGGAGGGCAATGACATCGGCGACTTCCACTGGGATGTCATGCAGGATCCCGAGGGCAACGAATTCTGCATCGCCGGCGACTGACAAGCCGGTTTAACGGCGGCAGTTAAACGACGGCGGCGCCGCACCCCGGCGGGGGGAGCGGCGCCGTCATGGCCTGTGCAGTCAGCCGGTTACTGCCACAGGGTCGCGATCGCGACGTTGAGCAGTGCCAGGCCGCCAACGCTGTTCGCGAGGCCCTTGCTGATCGGCTCGCCCTTCTTGTATTTGCGGCGGCCAATGAAGGCCAGGACGCCGACGATCAGGGCGATGACAAGCTTGACCCCGAGCTTGGCGTAGTTGGCGTTCATGTCCAGGGCCGGGATCAGCCCCATCATGATGATGCCCGTGATCAGCTGCAGCATCGCGCCGTCGAACTGGCGCGGGTGGACGGTGGGCTTCTTCATCTGGCCGATCCAGATGCCGACAATCATGGCGGCGCCGATGATGTGCAGGAAGACCATGACGTTATAGACGATGTTCATGGCATCAGTGTAGCCAGAGTCTTCTACGCACCGTAGTAGGACCCGCCGCGGCCCCGGGGCGGAACAGCAAAAACGGCGACGGCGGCACGGGCGCCCGGTGGTTCCCACCGGAGCCCGCACCGCCGTCGCCGTCGGTGTGCGCTTTTAGACCTAGAGTCCGAGGTCGGCCTCGAAGGCGCCTTCCTCAAGGCGTGCCTTCAGCGTCTGCAGGAAGCGTCCTGCGTCGGCGCCGTCGACCAGGCGGTGATCGTACGTCAGGGAGAGGTACATCATCGAACGGAT
>NZ_CAKKMM010001350.1:0-1379 GCF_918698205.1 Microbacterium sp. Bi128
CAGGTTCAGTTCCTCGGCCCTGGCCTGGAGTTTTGGACGGGCGGTGGCGAGCCTGGCGGCCGCCTCCGGGTCCCGGTCCGCCCAGACGCGCGGGGGCGGGGGAGCGTTGGTGGGCAGGTGCAGCGGCGGCAGGTCCTCCAGGGCCCGGGCCACGCCGATGCAGCGCAGCCAGCGGGGGGCTTCCCGCTGTGCGGCGCGGCCGTGGAAGCCCTTGGTGCCCAGGAGCTGGGGAACCGTGGAGGGCATCGCTTTGGCCGCGGCGACGAGCGCGGAGTCCGGGATCAGCCGGCCGGGGGCGACGTCACGTTTCTGGGCCAGGGAATCGCGTTCCAGCCACAGCTCCCGGACTGCGGCCAGTTGGCGTCGGTCCCGGATCTGGTGCAGCCCGGACGTCTTGCGCCACGGATCAACGCGCGGCGGGGCCTGTCCGGCTTCGAGGATGGCGGCGAATTCCTGCTCGGCGTATTCCAGCTTCTCGTCCGCCACGAGCAGCTCAATCAGTTCCTCGCGCAGCTCGGTCAGGACTTCGACGTCGAGCGCGGCGTAGCGCAGCCACGGTTCCGGCAGGGGGCGGGTGGACCAGTCGGCGGCGGAGTGTTCCTTCGCCAGGCCGAAGCCCAGGAGCTGTTCGATCACGGCGGCGAGGCCCACCCGGGGCAGCCCGGCAAGGCGGGCGGCGAGCTCGGTGTCGAAGAGTTTGTCCGGCCACATGCCGAGTTCGGACAGGCAGGGCAGGTCCTGGCTGGCGGCGTGCAGGATCCATTCGACGCCGCGCAAAGCGTCATTGATGATGCTGAGGTCCCCGAAAGGTTCGGGATCGATCAGCCAGGTTCCGGAGCCTTCGCGCCGGATCTGGACCAGGAAGGCGCGCTGGCCGTAGCGGAACCCCGAGGCGCGCTCCGCGTCCACGCCCGCAGGGCCGTGGCCGGCGGCGAGGGCCGCGGCGCAGCGTTCGAGTCCGGACTGGGTTTCAATGACCAGCGGCACGCCGTCGCGGGGAATGTCGAGGTCGATCACTTCAGGGACCAGGCTGTCGAAGCCTTCCACGGTGATGTGGGCTGTGGTGTCAGCAGCCTCGGCCGTGGTGCGACTGGCGCCGGCCGTGCTGATTTCCGGATTCTGAGGGGTCATGGTCTCTACAGTTTACCGACAACATGGCGTATAGGGCCGTGACCGCGGCCGAACAGGGGCCTCATGCGTGTCCGCGGGGGCGGCGGGGAAGGGCCGTGACGCCCTCGGGCAGGGGCGGCAGCCCGGCGAAGGTGCAGACCATGTCCGACCACGCCTCCAGGTGCGAGGTGATGTCCGGGGTGGCCGGGGTCCAGGAGGCCCGGAGCTCAATGTCGATTGAATTCGGCCGGTCCGACAACGTTCCAAAG
>NZ_CAKKMM010001351.1:0-1377 GCF_918698205.1 Microbacterium sp. Bi128
GTCCAGGCTGTTGCGGGTGGCCGCATTCCCCCTCACGATGACAGAGAAGACATTCTGCTGTTCGTACAGGTTGCCGACCTCGATGCCTTGCAGCAGGGCGGCAGCCGCGCGCCGTACATCACCGGGGACGACGCCGGCTTTTTGGGCCGCGGCGAGGTCCACTCTGACCTCGGCGATCGGCTGTTCGGGGGGCAGGTCGACGTGGGGATTAACGACGCCGGCTGTGTGCTCCAGGATTGTTTGGACCTCCGCCGCCTTCTGCCGCAGGACTGTCGGGTCCAGGCCAAAGACCCGGACGGCAAAGCCGCTATCGGCTTCTTCGCGGATCCGGTCGATGCGTTGTTGCGGGTAGGTGGAAATTTTGCTGGTCAGGCCCGCGTAGCCTGCGATCACGCGGTCGACGGCGGCGGCCGTGTCCGGGTAGGACGCGTCCGGGGCCACGGTCACCCACAGCTCGCCGGAGCTGACGTCACCGACCTGATCCGAAGTGATCGCGCGCCCGACGTGTCCTCCGACATTGGCCACGCCCGGGACGGTGCGCAGTTCTACGGCAGCAGCCTCGGTGATCCGGCTCATTTCCTGGTCCGAGGTGCCTGCTATCGCGCTCCAGTGCACCACCAGCGTCTTGTCCGCCAGCACCGGCACCACAGGACGGGTCCCGGCCAGCTGGGGTGCGAGCGCCAGTCCGGCCACCGCCAGCACCGCCGCGGCTGCGAATACCCACCGCGTCTTTTGCGTCAGCCGCGTCACGGTCCGGCCGTAGGCGCCTTGCAGCCGCGCCAGGGAACGCCGTTCCGGCGCCTTGGAACCGACCGGAAGGACGAACGCCAGTGCCGCCGTGACCGTGAGCGCCACGATCATCGAGACAACCAGGGCCAGCAGATAGCTCTGGACCAGGGGTCCGAACAGGGCGCCGTTCTCACCGGAAATAAAGAGCGCGGGCATGACGGCCAGCGCCATAATCAGCAGCGAGTAGAGCATTGGCGTGCGGGCTGCCCGCAGGGCGCCCGGGATCACGGAGTCGCGTCGGCGCTCGTCCTGTGACTGGTCCTGGCCGGCCTCCGTCCCGCCGTCGGCAGTTTCGTGGCCGGACCTGGCCGCGGCGCTGCGTGCCCGCGCGATGCCGTTCAGGTCTTCCGCGACGTCGCCTACGATGACGGCCAGGGCAAGCACCATGCCGGCCAGGACCATGGTGTTCATCCCGGTGCCACGCAGATCGAGCACCAGCGCTGCCGCGGTCAGCGATACGGGAATCGTGATCAGGGTGATCAGGGCCGTGCGCCAGGAACGGAAGAAGGCCCCAAACAGGGCAACGATCAGCAGCAGCGCGATCAGCGCAGCGACGCCGAGCGTCCCGACCTCTTCGTCGATAAAGGA
>NZ_CAKKMM010001352.1:0-1377 GCF_918698205.1 Microbacterium sp. Bi128
GATACTGAATACAAGGATGGAATCGAATCCTTTCATTTTTCGCCAAATGCGCTTTGCCCCGAAAAGTATGCCTATTACTTCCCTAACTACTAAAGCAAAAGAAGCACTCGATAGCGAGCCGGTAGCCTCTAGCGCTGGATGGCGGGCAAAATCGTGGTACAAATACGGAAAACCCAAGTTGGCCAGGTCGCTGGCTAAAGGCGAATCCCGCGATATGAGAAAATGTAAGGAAACTCCGTTGGCTTCGGCGAACTTAGCCAACTGGAGAAGGGAACGCTCAGCGCCCCAAACACTTCTTGACTCGGTGACCACTAGAACTTTTTTCATTTAGATATTCCCGTTCTGCGACCCAATACCCGCGCCGGAACTCCACCGACAATGGAGTAAGGGGGAACTTCGCCGCGAACGACGGCCCCAGCCGCAACAACTGCACCGTCACCAATTACGCTTCCGCCTAAGATCACGGCCCCAGCACCGATCCACACATCGTTTCCGATCCGAGTTGGCAATCGAGTCTCGCCTTGCGCCCGAATGACAATAGACGCATCTTCAAAATTATGATTCTCAGACACAATTGTAACGTTCGGGCCCAAGAGACAATCATTCCCTATTACGACTCCGCCTTGGCCTAAAACAACGTTGAATGCACCAATTGAACTTTTCTCACCAATCAGAATACCCACACCCAGATTGCGAACCACACCGGAACCGCGCAGAACAGCAAAATCGTCAATTGTCGAATTGCTGCCAATGCGAATGCCATCTGCAGACATGGCATCCACTGTCACCCCATCCCCGATTGAGACGGAGTGCCCGAGAGTCAGCTGCGATTTTGACCTCTGTCGGAAGTTTCTTCCGATGAAAGAACTCGGATAGCCGTGAAATCGAGCCCGAAGACGCTGAAGACCTCTGCGTCCGAGCCACTCAACAAGTACAGACGTTCCAATCCTCGGGTCGACCCCCACGTCAGTGCGGCGTGTCGTTCGGTACAGTTCGTCGACCCGGCGTCGGAGAACTTTATCGATCGCTGGGATCATTTCTTCACTACCTCGTTTCTGAGCCTGGTGACGACGGTCTCCCATGAAATCATCGATTCAGCGTTGGCAGCCCTCTTCGGCAATTCATGGAGGAGCATCGC
This sequence comes from Microbacterium sp. Bi128, assembly GCF_918698205.1. Taxonomy (NCBI): domain Bacteria; kingdom Bacillati; phylum Actinomycetota; class Actinomycetes; order Micrococcales; family Microbacteriaceae; genus Microbacterium; species Microbacterium sp. Bi128. The sequence goes on from NZ_CAKKMM010001352.1 coordinate 1,139, forward strand.
GATACTGCTCGCGATGTCATCATCATCTTCCGGGTCGAAGAAAACGCCCACGTCACCGAACTCTCGGAAAGCAGGAATGTCACTTAGAGCAATTCGAGCACCTGCATTGACCGCCTCGAGCACCGGCAGCCCGAAACCCTCGTCAAGCGAAGGAAAGAGAAAAGCGCGGCAATTCTCATACGCCCACTTCAACTCACCGGAGCTGATGGTCCCGGTCCAGATGACACTCCCCTCCGCCG
>NZ_CAKKMM010001353.1:0-1377 GCF_918698205.1 Microbacterium sp. Bi128
CAACCGCAAGATCGGCAGCCGGGTCCCCTGACCCGACGTCGCCGAAATCGATGACGCCGGCCAGGGAGCCGTCGTCGGCCAGCAGGATGTTGCCAGGGTGGAGGTCCCCGTGGAGCATCATCGCCGGACCATCCCAGGCTTTGGCGGCACAGGCCTGCGCCCACACTGCTCTCAGCGCGGCCGCCTGCGGGTAGCGTTCGCGGTCCCCGAGCCGTTCTATCAGCACAGCGTCACGGTCCGCCAGCGGCACGCCTCGGAAAGGGTTGACCGGGACGCCCGTTTCGGCGGGCACGTGAAGGGACAGCAGGAAATTGGCCAGGCCTTTAGCCGCCGGCCCGCGGTCTGCCGGGCCGACGTCGGCCGCAGCGGCTCCGGGGACCCACCGCACAATGCTCCACGGCCATGGAAAGTCCGACGTCGGCCTGCCGGCATGGACGGGGACAGGAACAGCGACCGGGGAGCGGCGAGCTATGTCGGGAAGGTAGCGCTGCTCATGCAGTATCAGCGGAACGGCCTCCGCCCTGCGCGGCAGCCGGACGGCCAGGCCGTCACCGAGCAGGAAGGTCGCGTTGTCCCAGCCGTTCGCAACCCGCACTAAGGGACAATCGCCGAGGTCGGGCCGCTGGTCCCGGACGAGGCGCTGGACGACCGCGATACTCACGTCCACCGTGGCTGGCGGCATTCGAGCCATTCAGAAATCCGCCTTCCTTTGTGCCGGCAATGCAGTCCGATCCTTGCCCCTCGTCCGAATATAGGTCAAGAGCCCAAGAGCCGACGGGGCGCGGGAGGACATGGAATCGGACGACGGCGGGATGTCCCGCCGTCGTCCTGGGACCGCATGAAGTTGCGGCTAGCTCATCCGGCGGGGACCACCGGATTCTCAGCAGTCAGCCCGCGCCCTGGCCCTGACGGGCCACCTATTCCAAAATCCTGGCCGTCGCCGCGGCCGTCATCAACTGCCCTATCACCTCAGGCTTCCCACACCTGGCTACGTAAATTTTCCAGAAAGACAGTCGCGGCGTCCGGAGGGTGGACTTGAACCGTCGCTGCGCCGCCCTCCTGACGCAGGTAAACGAGCGACGGTGGCGCCGTTGACCTTGGTGCCGTCGTCGCTGAGCAGGAAGGTGATGGAGGCGGCGAGCTGCGCGGCGGTGGCGGCCCAGCCGAACTTCACTACCTCGGAGCGAGACTGTGGCGCAACGCAATCACCAAGGTAGTCGGCGGATGGATCGACGACGACGACTGTTCCGAGGCGGACGCCCGCAGGATCATGCAACTCGTCGGACGCGACAACGCCCGACGCGTGTACGCGCTCCCCTGAGCGCCGACCGAGATCCCGAGCAAGCAGAACGGACATCTTGCTGAACCCCGGCCCAG
>NZ_CAKKMM010001354.1:0-1376 GCF_918698205.1 Microbacterium sp. Bi128
GGCTGGAACCGGGCGAATCTTCCGACCGGCTTGTCCTGTGGTCTTCGGTGGGCCGGGGCCAGGGCCGGGGCCGGCGCTGCGGCCCGGCCTGTGGTGCGGCGGCCCCTAGCGCGGCGGCGGGAGGACCAGGACCTGTCCGGGCCGCAGGAAGTGCGGGTCGGCTCCGATAGCGTCGCGGTTGCCCGCATAGAGCCGGGGCCACTCTCTGGCGATGTCGGCGTCGGAAGCCAACGGCCCCAGAGCGGCCGCGGCGATGCTCCACAGCGAATCGCCGGACCGGACCGTGACCTCCCTGCGGGCGCCGGGGAAGTCCTGTGTGCGCACATGGCGTGCAGCCAGCGGTCCGGCATCCACGATCGGGCTCAGCGGCTTCCACCGCGGATCCAGCGCGGAACCGGCTCCCGGTCCGTGTGGCTCCGGTGCCAAGGCCTCCCCGGGTGACGGAGTCCAGGATGCCGCTACCGCTGCCGGACCGGGTCTTTCCGGTCCGGGCCCGCCAGGCGCAGTGGCCGCGCTGGCCAGCGGCGCCGTCAGCAGCTGCAGTCCGACGGCGGCGAGCACCAGCCGCCGCATGAACGCCGGGCTGAACCGGCCCGTGGCGGCCGCCGCGCGGGTCCGGCCGAGGCGGTCCAGCAGTGCCGCCGCGACGGCGAAAGCGAGCGACATCACCCACCAGGTGATGACAATCAGCCCGGCTGTAGTTGCCACGATCCCGAGCTGGTCCTCGAAGGACAGCGACTGCCGGCGTGCCGAGCCGGACTGCCAGCGCTGAATCAGGAAACTTCCCGTAGCTGCGAGGAAGATCCCGAGCAACAGGATGGCGGCGGCCATGGCGGCGTCGGCCCGGACTGTTTGTCTGGGCATGGGGACGGGCAGGGGCCGGTCCGCGGGTTGCGGCGTCACTGTCCGGTCCATGGGCTGTTCCTCCAGTCGAAATGTGTACCGTTTGATAGTGTTTAATGCCATTTGATAACTTTTAAGCCTGTTTAACTGAGTCTGATCCTCTTGTGCCCCGTTTGTCTAGACGCAGTCCGAGCCTGTGGATAGGGGAGGCCTCGGATTGACCAGTGCGGGAGGGCCGCCTACGCTGGCGCAATGCGGTGGGACGCCTTGTTTGAGGACATGGAGGCACAGCTGGCCGCGCGCCAGCGGCTGGAATTAGAGGCTGAAATAGCCGAGCGTGCACTCGTGGACTCGGCGGGAGTGCAGCTCGCGGACCGGCTCCGCGGGTCCCTCGGGCTCAGTATCCGCGTGCATTTGTCCTTGGGGCGGGTGTTCGAGGGAGTGCTGAGCCACGCGGGCAGCGAGGCGCTGGTCCTTGATGAGCCCCAACACCAGGTACTCATTCCCTACGCCGCGGCCGCGCACTATGGGGG
>NZ_CAKKMM010001355.1:0-1376 GCF_918698205.1 Microbacterium sp. Bi128
CGCTCAGCGACTCCACCCGGCACCTGATTGATGACGCCTTCCTCGCGGCCATGCCGGACGGCGCCCTGGTGGTAAACGTGGCCCGTGGCCCGGTGGCGGACACCGAGGCCCTGGTCCGGCACACCGCCTCCGGCCGGATCCGCGCCGCGCTGGACGTCACCGATCCCGAACCCCTGCCGCAGGACCACCCGCTCTGGCGGACCCCGGGCGTCATCATCAGCCCGCACGTGGGCGGCGCGAGCTCGGCGATGCGCCCGAGGATGGGCCGGCTGCTGCAGCGGCAGATCGAGATCATGCTGGCGGGCGAGCCGCCGGCGAACGTGGTGCTGAACGGCTAGTTGGGCGCGGGCAACGGCTGGGGCGTGTCGCTTTAGCCCTCCTGGGTTACGGCCGACATGTCGCCGACGCCAGGGGTGCCGTCGGCGAGCGCGTAGCGCTGCAGCACCGCGCCCTTAGGTGAGGCGACGACCGGCTCGATGAGCCTGAGGTTCGTCGGAACCACCCCGTCCGCGAAGACCTTCTTTCCGCCGCCGAGAAGGATCGGATACACCCAGAGCGTGAGTCGGTCGAAGAGCCGCTCGGCGAACAGGGTCTGCACGAAGTCGAGGCTGCCGATCACGTGGATGTTCTCGTGCCGGTCGCGCAGTTCGCGCACGGCGGCGACGATATCAGGACCGAGGAGCGTGGAGTCGGCCCACTCGAGGGCCGGCGTCCCGCGCGAGGCCACATATTTCGGGATGCGGTTGAACAGCCGCGCGATCTCACCGTTGGCGTGCGGCCAGTATCCGGCGAAAATGTCGTAGGTCCGGCGCCCGAGCAGCAGCGCGTCCATCCCCGCCATCCCGGAGACGACCTGTTCGCCGACGACCTCGTCGATGAGCGGCGCCTGCCAGCCGCCAAACTCGAACCCGCTGTCGGTGTCCTCGTCCGGGCCGCCGGGCGCCTGCGCGACGCCGTCGAGTGTGGTGAACAGGTCGATATGGATAAGTCCCATGCCGTGCTCCTTCGCTGTCGCCCGTCGTCGCCGCGGCGGCGGGATCACTTCGAGGCTGGCACACCGTTCCCTCGCGAAGCAACAGGTTTCAAGGGCTCCCGGCGGTGTCCACCACGCAGAACCTGTTGCCCTCCGGATCGGCCAGGATCACGTAGTCGGCGTCCGCGGGCCGCTTGCTCCATTCGATCCGGGTGGCGCCCAGGGCCAGGAGGCGCTGCACCTCGGCGTCCTGGGTGTCCGTGTAGAGGTCCAGGTGCAGACGCGGCGGGACCTGGACGGCCGCGGGGACCCGGTCCAGGGAGATGCACGTGCCCACGCCGCCCGGCGGCTGGAGGATCACGAAGTCGCCGTCGGGCTCGTACCGCGGCTCGTAGCCTAGGGC
>NZ_CAKKMM010001356.1:0-1375 GCF_918698205.1 Microbacterium sp. Bi128
CGGACGAGGCTGCTTGGCACACCGTGTGATCAACGCCGCAGTCCTCTTTGGTTTATCCACAGGATTGACTACAATGGATCAATACCTTTCCCCCGCTGAGCTGGTTACTGCGTCATAAAAGTGGCCACCGTGGCGGGGTCTTTGCTTGTATGACCACCCAAAGGAGAAGTCCGTGTCTACCACCAACAGCGCAACTGCGGCTTGGCTTACCCAGGAAGCTTTTGACCGCCTGAAGGCAGAGCTGGACAACCTTTCCGGCCCCGGCCGGGCAGAAATCGTCCAGAAGATCGAAGCGGCGCGCCAGGAGGGCGACCTCAAGGAGAACGGTGGCTACCACGCTGCCAAGGAGGAGCAGGGCAAGATCGAGGCCCGCATCCGCCAGCTCACGGCCCTCCTCCGGGACGCCCACGTCGGGGAGGCCCCGGCCGACGACGGCATCGTGGAGCCCGGCATGATCGTCGTGGCCAGGATTGCCGGCGACGAGGAGAGCTTCCTGCTCGGCTCCCGTGAAATTGCCGGCGACTCGGACCTGGATGTCTTCAGCGAGAAGTCCCCCCTCGGCGCGGCCATCGTCGGCCACAAGGAGGGCGACAAGCTCAGCTACACCGCCCCGAACGGCAAGGACATCACGGTGGAGATCATCTCCGCCAAGCCGTACGCCGGCTGACACCAGCGACATAACAGCGACGCCGGTCTCCCCTCGCGGGGAGGCCGGCGTTGTTTTTTTCCGCCCGTTGGCGGGGGCTGTTGGGGCCGGCCGGTTTGGCCGGAGTCCTGGGGAGGTTTCCTCTTCCCGGGGTATTCAGCGTCCCGCGGACAGCGCCCCGGGGCGCCTGGTGCTCAGCAGCAGCGCGGCTGTGATGCCGCCGATAGCCCCGCCCAGGTGGGCCTGCCATGAGACGAAACTGGCCACGGTGGGCAGGATTCCGAACAGGATGCCGCCGTAGGCCATGAACAACACCACGGACAGGGCGATCTGCCACCAGTTCCGGTTGATGAAGCCGCGGACCAGGAGGAACGCGAAGAGCCCGAACACCAGCCCGGAGGCGCCCACAGTGACGCTGGCGCCGCCGATGAGCCACACCACGAGCCCGGATGCCAGCCAGCTGGCGGCCAGTGCGGTGATGAACACCCGTCGCCCGGAGAGGAACACGAGGAAGCCGAAGATGATCAACGGGAGCGTGTTGGACATCAGGTGGGCCAGGCTGGAGTGCAGCAGCGGAAAGGTCAGGATGTCCAGGATCCCGTCCAGGCTGCGCGGCCGCAGCCCGAAAGTGCGGTTCAGGGAGTGGAACAGTGCGGTGTTGAGGATCTCGATCAGGTAAAGCAGTACCACGAAGGAGCCGACCACCAGCAGTCCCCGGCGGGCCCGCAC
>NZ_CAKKMM010001357.1:0-1374 GCF_918698205.1 Microbacterium sp. Bi128
GTTCACCAGGGCTGCAATGGTCTCACCCGCTACCCGGGCCGACTTTTGAATCAGTGTGATGGCCAGCGGGTCCCCGGCCTGGGCCGCGAGGGTGATCTCCTCGAGGGTCAGTGTCCCCTTTTTTGCCAGCGGAGCCAGGGAGCTGCGGGTGCCTTCCCTGACAGCCTCTTCCGCGTCCCTGACCAGGGCCCAGCCGCTGGCCACCGCTTCGAGACAGCCGATCTTGCCGCAGCGGCATTGGGCATGGGAGTCGGAAACCCGGACATGGCCGATGTCGCCGGCCGCGCCGTTGGCGCCGCGGTGGATCCTGCCCTGGGACAGCAGGCCGGCACCGATGCCGGAACCGATCTTGCAATAGATGAGGTTCGCGAGGGATTCGCGACGCCGGGCGCGCTCACCAAGGGCAAGCAGGTTGACGTCGTTATCCACCCACACCGGTGCGTTAAAGCGGTCCTCGAAGGGTGTGCGGACATCGAATCCATTCCACCCGGGCATGATCGGAGGTGCCACCGGTTGTCCCGTGGCGAAGTCAACCGGGCCGGGGAGGCCCACCACCACACCCCAGACGGGCACTTGGTGATCCTTTTTCAGCACGTCGTCAACGAGCGCCATCACGGCGTCAATGGTCTTCTCGGGGCCCTGGGCGATATCCCAGGTGCGGTGCGTGTGTGCCAGGATGTCGCCGTCCAGGGCAGTGACGCCAACCCTTATATGAGCGGCTCCGAGGGCACATATGACGATCCGGCCCTGCTCCGCGCGGAAGCGGGGTGCGCGGCCACCGGAGGAGGCGCCGAATTCTCCATCCCCGAGAAAGCCGATCTCAATGGCCTGGTCCACACGCTGGCTGACAACGCCCCTGCCCAGCCCGGTGACCTTGCCGATTTCAGGGCGCGTTGTCGCCTCGCCCGTTCGCACCAGGTTGACGATCCTCAGCAGGCTCGTCACTTCATCCGTTTGTGCTCCAAAGCGGAGTGTGGACTCTGTCGTCATGATCACAATTCTCACACATAAGAGGGGACTAAGGTGGGGTTGAACGCGACTATAGCCGGATATTTCCGTACTTATGAATAATAAGGACAAAAGGGGGAGGGCGACGATGCCTTGGAATATAGGAGTTCTTGGGGCCGGGCCGGGCGTCGCGGCCCTGCATCTGCCGGTGCTGGGGCGCCTGGCGGAGCTGTTCAAGGTGGTGCACATTGCCGATGCGGGAAGTGGGCGCGCCCAGGGCCTGGCCGAAAGGCTTGGTGCCCGGTGGTCAGTGGGGGAGGCGGACCTGCTTGCGGACCCGGCTGTCCACCTGGTGGCCATCTGCAGCCCGCCCGCTGAACATGCCCGCCAAATCCTGGCGGCTGTAGCCGCGGGGGAGCCTGCAAT
>NZ_CAKKMM010001358.1:0-1374 GCF_918698205.1 Microbacterium sp. Bi128
GTACTACGGCGGCGACCTCCGGGGCATCACCGAGCGGCTGGACCACATTCAGGCGCTCGGGGCCGACGTCATCTACCTGACGCCGTTCTTCCCGGCCCGCTCCAACCACCGCTACGACGCCGCCACCTTTTCCATGGTGGACCCGCTGCTGGGCGGGGACGAGGCCTTGGTGGAACTCGTCCAGGCCGCCCACGCCCGCGGTCTGCGGGTGATGGGTGACCTCACGGCCAATCATTCCGGCGACGCCCACGAATGGTTCCAGCGCGCCCTGGCCGACCCGGCCTCCGAGGAAGCCGGGTACTACTACTTCAATGCCGACCACACGGCGTACGAGTCCTGGTACGGCGTCAGGTCGCTGCCCAAGCTCAACTGGGCCTCCCCGGGCCTGCGCGAGAAATTCGTCCTGGATGACGATTCCCCGGTGGCGCTCTGGCTCCGGCCGCCGTTCAACCTGGACGGCTGGCGGATCGACGTCGGCAACATGACCGGCAGGCTCGGCGGCACCGATCTGAACTACGACGTCGCCCGGCTGATCGCGGACCGCGTCCGTTCGATCAACCCCGAGGCGGCTCTGCTCGCCGAGGCCACGAATGACGCGGCACCCGACTTCAGCGGCGAGCACTGGCACGGTGCCATGACCTACTCCAACTTCACCCGCCCGCTGTGGTCCTGGCTCGCAGGGGACGCGGGACACGTCAATTTCTTTGGAACCCCGCTGCCCGGCCCCAACCGGACCGCCGCGGAGGACTTCCTGGCCACGCACCTGGACCTCGCTTCCGCGTTCAGCTGGGACGTCCGTCAGCAGAACATGAACGCCCTGAACAGCCACGACACCGCGCGGGCGGCCACCGTGATGATCGACGGCGGCCAGCGGCTCGGCGCGCTGCTGATGTTCACCCTGCCGGGCGTTCCCGTGGTGTTCGCCGGCGACGAGTTCGGACTCAAAGGCGACAACGGGGAGTCCTCCCGGACGCCCATGCCCTGGGACGACCCCAGCCGCATCCTCACCGACCTGACGGCGGACTACGCAGCCCTCACCGCGCTGCGCCGGGACCAGCCCGCACTGACGGGCGGCGGCGTGCGCTGGCTGTACGCACGCGGGGACGTCCTGGCGTTCGTGCGTGAAACAGGGCAGAGCGCAGTGCTCGTGGTGGTGGCCCGGGCCGGGGCGGAGGCGGAACTGGCTCCCGGAACACTCTCAGGGGCCCAGTTCGCGGCCCTGTCCGGGCGGCCTGCCTACGCGGCGGGCGAGGTCAAGGTGGAACTGCGGCGGGAGCCGCGCGGGGCGCCGGGCGGGGCGCCGGAGCCATCGCCGGACGCGTCTGCCGGGAAGATCAGGGCGGATGAGGCCGCCCGATCCGCCCTGATCCGCAC
>NZ_CAKKMM010001359.1:0-1372 GCF_918698205.1 Microbacterium sp. Bi128
ACCCTCGCCCCTCATACGCGGTGGCCTCGACGGGCGTGATCGACATCGTGCCCGTCGAAGCCCGCACCGAAGACACGGAGGTGCAGCGATGAGCCTCGTGGCATCCGCTCGCTCCGAGTACACCAAGCAGTTCAGCACCGCCGGCTGGTGGGTGCTCGGCATCGTGCTCGTGGTCTACGTCGGCTTCACAGCGGGCGTCCTGGCCCTCGCGTTCGGGGGCGTGGCATCCGGCAAGCTCCCCGGTGCGACCGGTCCCGCACCCTCCACCGACGGCCTCGCCGGACTCGTCTACAGCTCGGCGAGCGCCGTGGGGTACGTCTTCCCGCTGCTGGCGGGAACGCTCATGGTGACGACCGAGTTCCGGCACAAGACCCTCACACCGACGTTCCTCGCGACGCCCCGGCGCGGTGTCGTGCTGGTCGGAAAGTTCGCGATCGGCGTCGTCGTCGGCGTGCTCTACGGCATCCTCGGATCGATCGCCGCGATCGGTGCGGGCGCCGGGGTCTTCGCCGCATTCGGACTCGACACGCAGCTCGGCTCGTCCGACACCTGGGTGCTCGTGGGGCGGATGCTGCTGGCCTTCGCTCTGTGGGCGGTCGTCGGGATCGGCGTGGGCACCGTCGTGCGCAACCAGGTGGCCGCGATCGTCATCGTGCTGGCCGTGACGCTGTTCATCGAGCCGATCGTCCGCACCGTCGCCGGCGTGGTCGACGGTCTCGGCGAGGTGGCGCGCTGGTTCCCGAGCGCCGCGAGCGACGCCCTCGTGGGGCAGACGATCTTCGGCGCGGTCGGCGCGGGCGGAGCCGAGCCGCTCGAGTGGTGGCTCGGCGGACTCGTGCTGCTCGCCTACGCCGTGGTGCTCGTCGCGATCGGCCTCGCCACGACCTGGCGCCGCGACATCGACTGAGGCGTCTCGGAGGCGGCGCGGCTCAGGACACCAGGTCGGCGACGTCTTCGGGCTCGGATGCCACGTCCAGGCGCAGCGCCTTCAGCAGCGCCACGCCGTGCTTGGTGGTGAGGACGAGGCGTTCGAACTCCTCGTGTCCGTGCAGGTCGATCACGACGCTGGACTTGCGGCGCCGGATGACGACGAAGTCGTTGCCCCCGGCCGACTTCCACGTGCCCATGGCGACGGCGACGGGCAGGTTGGTGCCGGGGTTGGGGACGCCTCGCAGCCACGTCCACGCGTCGTCCGTCAGCTGCACGCGGTCGATCGTGGCGCGGGGCACGACGATGTTGCGCTTGCGGAACGACAGGGCACGCTCGGTCGGCGAGAGCACGACCTCGAGCTGCGTCGAATCGAGCAGCAGGGTCACCATGACATCCATCCTGCCAGCGACACCGGATGCCGACGGCCCCGGCGCCTCACGAG
>NZ_CAKKMM010001360.1:0-1371 GCF_918698205.1 Microbacterium sp. Bi128
CTCCTGTTGCGCATGTCTACCGGAGGGACACGTCGAAGAGCCCCTGGACCGGGCGGATGACACACGATGGCGCCAGTCCGGGTTTTGGACAAAGGTCCGTAAACGCCTGGAAATACGCCGTTAGCCAGCGCCCCGTCAGTCTCTTAGGATCCCACCCGCGGAGAATGCGCCGAGCCGTCGGCTCTTCATGACCGGATATTCTCGGGTCGAAGCTTATGAAGGCCCGCTCACCATCAGAGCTTCAAGTGCGCTGGAAAGTTCGTCACGCAGTCCTGTCAGGTCCGGGCAAGTCCCGGGATCGGCGATTGTGGTGATGGTCAGCGTGCCGGCGTAGGAGAAGACTGCAAAGGCAACCGTTACGTTACCGCTGATCGCTCCGAGTGGAATGATCCCGGTTACCGGCCTGCCCGCGATCGCCAGGGCGCGTTCGGGCCCCCGCAGGTTCGTGACGAATGTATGGACAAGGTGTTGGTGGTCTATGACGAAGCGGTAGGCGCCAAGGTGCGCTGCGGCCCGGGATATGGGGCCGATGATTGCAGTGGAGGCCCCGGGAGGCCGCTGCTTGACGCTCCTCATCGTTGCGGCAACAGTTGCCACCCGGCCCTTGGCCGGACCGACCGCAGGAACGGTCACCGGGATGATGCCGCTCCGGTTCCCCAGATAGGTGATTGTCGTGTGGCGGCGTGCCGAAAACAGCACAGAGATGACGAACTCTTCGACATATTCGCCCCGTGCCAGGAGCAGGCGGTGCAGGGCGGTAGCGACGGCGGTGAGGATGAGATCGTTGACGGTCGCTCCCTGCATGTGCGCGGCGTCTCTGACGGCCTCCATGTCGCAGCGGAGGACGGCAAGCGTCCGTTGCGGACCTGTCGGGCGGTTGAGTGAGGTGCGGGCAGCCCGGGGTTTGCCCGTCTGCCGCAGTTCGGAGGCTCCGGCGGCTGCGGTCCGCAGTGCGGCCGGCAGCCGGGCCAGTGCGTTGAATCGGCTCCTTGCAGCATCAAGGGCCAGGTACAGCGCCGAGTACGGAATCTCTGGCTCCCGGCGACCGTTCCACCCGGCTTCCGCGGCTGCCAGGGCCTCCAGGACCGCGAGGCCCCCAATTCCATCCGTGAGGACATGATGGAAAACGAAAACAAGCGCTGACCGGTCCTGGCTCACGCCGGTGATGAGCTTGGCTGACCAGAGAGGACGGTCGCGGGACAGCGGCGCAGCGAGCATTTCGGCTGCAATGTTGAGCACGGCTTCCTCACCGCCGGGCGCCGGACAGGCGATCACGCCCAGATGGTGTGCCGGATCAAAGCCGGAATCATCCGCCCAAATGGGCCGCCCGCAGCCGAAGGGCACAGAGACCAGCCGCTGGCGCCGCCGGGG
>NZ_CAKKMM010001361.1:0-1371 GCF_918698205.1 Microbacterium sp. Bi128
GTCACCGGCCGTGCCAAGCAGCGCCCGTTCGGAGACGGGGTCGACGGCGACGACGGACTCGGTCACCTGAGGAGCCATCGGCAGGGAAACGGAGAGGTTGAAGAGGTTGTGCTCGGAGCCGCCGGCCGGGGTGGGGAACTTGATGCCGGTCTCACCCTCCGGGCCCTGGATGCGGACGTTCTTGCCGCCCTCAACCTGTTCCTCGACCAGCTTCGCCTTGCCGAGGGAGCCCTCGGCCGTGGTCTTGAACAGGGTCTGGTCGGAGTGGCCGTCGGAGCTGACGGCGCTGGCCGTGAGGCGGTATTTCTTTGGCGTGTCGCTCAGTACCGACTCCGCGGCCGGCCACTTGCTCGGATCCGTGGCGGTCGGGTCGCCGGAGGTGCCCGCGAGGCCCGCGTTGAAGCCCAGGTAGTCGGTAGCGTCCAGCCGCGGCGACTCCAGGTTCTGCGTCACGCGCGAGACCAGGCTGATGGGGGCGGCCACAGAGGTGCCGGAGAGCTTGCGGATCGAATCCAGCTGCTCGAAGCTGATGCCGCCCTGGCCGGTGGCGATGTCCGGCTGCATCAGGCCGCCGTTATCCTTCGCCTTGGCCTGCACCAGGACGTCATAGAGCCCCCGGGAGTTTTGGTCCACGGTCCTGCTCAGCGCCGCCTGGGACTGACCCTGGACGAGCACGGACAGGCACATGGCCACGATCAAAATGGACGCGGTCAGCAAAAGCACTCTGCTTCTGATGAACCTCTGGACGGCGTTCATTGGGCTCCTGAAAGCTGGATTGCGTGCGCACGCCGCAGTTCATTTCCTGAGGAAGTGAAGGCGTCCCGTGCCGGGCGTGCAAAAGTAAAGGCCGGTCTGCCGGCCAAGACCCGAAATTCGGTCCTAGCCATTGTACGCAGACCGGCCGGCCTCTCGTGGCCGCCGGCGGCGGTCATGCCGCCGCCGGGGCCACGCGGGGAGGATTTCAGTCCTCGAGGTCAACCTCGCGGACCATGTCAGCGCCGATCCCGGCCTTGATCGCGTCAAGGACCTGCTGGGGAACGGAGCTGTCGATGGTCAGCAGGGCCAACACCTGGCCGCCTTCCGTCTGGCGTGCCACCTGCATGCCGGCGATGTTGATGTTGTTCATGCCCAGGATGTGGCCGATCGTGCCGATCACGCCAGGGCGGTCCGAGTAGGCAACCACCACGAGGTGTTCGCTGATCGGGATTTCCACCTCGTAGCCGTTGACGCCGACCAGTTTCTGGATCTGCTTCGGGCCCGTCAGGGTTCCGGCGACGGAGATCTGGCTGCCGTCGCTGAGGGCGCCGCGCAGGGTCAGGACGTTGCGGTACGACTCGGTGTCCGGCGTGGTGATGAGGCGGACGTTGATGC
>NZ_CAKKMM010001362.1:0-1368 GCF_918698205.1 Microbacterium sp. Bi128
GGGAGGACGGTCAACCAGACGCACCTCGACGACTTGGTTGAGGAGTGGGCAGGCCTTCTAGCCCGCTATTTCCCCACGGGCGGTGTGCCCCAGTGGCCGTAGTGATGCTGAGCGAGCTAATCGGGGGCGTGAGGCCGTACCGGTCGCAGGGCTCGGTGATGCATCCTGACCGCAGCGCGTGTCGGCTTCGCCGGGCAGCGATCAAGTCCTAGCAGAAGAGCGGTGCAACGCCGGTTGGGTCCGACGCTAAATTGACGTGCTCAACACAGTGAACCTGCTGCGAGAACGCGGCGTCCGTGTCCGACCAATTTCGGACGGTATTGACCTGCGACCGCAAACTGGCCGATTGATGCTCAATATGGCTGCGCGAGTTGTGGGATGAATCTGGGACAGCAGAGTTTTGGGGAACCAAGCGGATCCGGTTCCGCGTGGCTGTGTCCCCTCCACGACGTCCCGGTTCCAAGGATGGGACGGCGACTGTCTACAAGGTTCTAAACAATCCAGCGAGATTGAGCCTGTGGCGAGCTTCTACGAACCGGCGCGCCTGGCAATGACTGCGGCCAGCCGCAGAAGCCTCTCATTGCCGCCCGGGCTCAGCGGGGCCAGCGCCGGCGGCTGGGAACCTCAATGACGGGGATTTCATGGGGCTCCAGTGGGCGTTGAGGAACGAGGCGGATATTGTACGGCGTGATGCGGTCCTCCTCGTGCTCTTTCTCAATTGCTGCGGCAGTGCTCTCGTTGATCCGACGGATGCAGTCGACGGACCGGGCCAGGAGGACGTCCAAACGATTGACTTCCGCCTCGGCAGCCAAGAGCCGCTCGTGGGCGGTTAGGGAACGATAGCCGCACAATTGGCGGAGTATCTCATGTATGGGTTTCATCCGGCGTAAAAAGAGTTCGTATTCTTACCGGGGTGAGGTGTCTACGGTTTCCTGGTTTCGCGGACCGCAACGATAAGGCCTCTCTTGGATTTTTCCGAACGTCGTCCTCCTCGGCCATTACCAGTTCGAGAACCGGAGTTGGATTCTCGCGACAGGCCCTCTCCACTGCAGACAGTGAGGCGAGGGGCGAAAGGCATGGCTTCCCGTCGTAAACGATCCAGGGATGCTCGGCCTGGAAGCGGACCAATGCTGCCTGTAAGTGTCTCAAGTGCCGGTTGATCGTGGACAACCAAGGGATCGTCGGTTGGAGTGGAAAATAGCTCGGCAACTTCCGAAGGTATGACTGGCTCAAGAGCTGCCCACATGGCCGAGGACTCGTTTTTGTCGATGGACTCTGCCCTTAGACGATTCCAACCATCCACGGTGGTGTTGTACTAGGGCTATCTCTTTCCATGGCACCTTGAGCCGTCCACGAGGAACATTTTCT
>NZ_CAKKMM010001363.1:0-1368 GCF_918698205.1 Microbacterium sp. Bi128
GGGGCATGCTCACCGTTCGCCACGAACGGTGAGCATGCCCCTTGGTGTCTCCGCAGGCGCCTGCAACGGTACTTAACAGCGGGAGGCATTGGCCGCCGAACCCCTAGACTGGGTCAATGACCGAGCAGAACCCCACTCTTCCCGAAACCGACTCCTACGACCCGGCGGCAAGCTCCCTGGCCGGTTCCGTGGATCCCGCGGTCATGGCGGAGCTGCTGTCGATCCGCTCCAGCATCGACAACATCGATGCCACCCTGGTCTTCCTCCTCGCCGAACGCTTCAAAGCCACCCAGAAGGTCGGCTTCCTCAAGGCCGCGCACCAACTTCCCGCCGGGGACCCGGGCCGTGAAACGGCGCAGATCGCCCGGCTGCGGCACCTCGCCGCCGAAGCCCACCTGGACCCGGCCTTCGCGGAGAAATTCCTGAACTTCATCATCGGCGAGGTCATCCGCCACCACGAGGCCATCGCCGAGGACCACCAGGCCGCCCAGGCCTCCGGCTCCGCGGACGCCGCCCGCGCCGCAGACGCCTAGCCATGGCAGTACCAGACGCGCCCGCACCGGGCCAAGTGACCGCGACCGCCCTTGGCCCCTGGCCGGGCGAGGACCCGGCCGAGGCCGCCCGCATCATCCGCGGTGAACTGGGCAGCCCGCACCTGCCGTTCCTCGCCGAGCTTCCCGACCGCGGCGTCGGCTCCGATGCCCTGGGCCGGACCGCCTCTTTGCTCGTGGAACTCGCCGTCGACGTCCAGCCGCATGGATGGCGGTTCGTGGACCGGCCCGGCAAGGACCTGCAGCGGGCCAAGTCGGCCCTGTCCACCGACATCAACATCATGGCGGACGTGATCGGCGTCGAGGAAGTGCCGTCGGACGATATCAAGATCCAGCTGCGCGGGCCGCTCAGCCTTGCCGCCGGGCTGCACCTGCACAACGGCGAGCGGGCCCTGATCGACTACGGTGCCCGCCGGGACATCGCGGACTCGCTCGCAGCGGGCGTGGAAGGCTACCTCAAGCGGGTGGCGGCGGCTGCCCCCGGTGCCCGGATCGTCGTCCAGATCGACGAACCTGAAATTGCGTCGGTGCTGGCCGGCACCATTCCCACCGCCAGCGGTTACCGGACCCTGCGTTCGGTGCCGGGCCGGGAAGTGACCGAGTCCTGGCAATTGGTGATCGACGCGCTCCGGGCCGCGGGCGCCGTCGAAACCGTTGTGGCCGTCTCCGAGGTAGAGGCGCCGTTCGAGCGGATCCTGGCGGCAGGCGCGGATGGAATCGCTGTGCCGCTTCGGGCCCTGACCTCGCGCCAGTGGGAACAACTCGCGGGCGCGGTGGAGGCCGGCAAGCGGCTCTGGGCCGGCGCGCTGGACGTGGC
>NZ_CAKKMM010001364.1:0-1367 GCF_918698205.1 Microbacterium sp. Bi128
AGGTTAAGCGTGTTCGATTGGTTGGCCATGGCGTCACAGATGTCGGACAGGAATGATTCGAACACGCCATTGCCGCTGCACCGGGCGATGGTCACGTGGAACTCGGTGTTCAAAAGCACCCACTGCTGGAGATCGTCCTCCTCGGACATTTCCCGGAGGATTTCCCGAAGGGCCTCCAGGTCTTCGTTGCTGCGGCGTTGGGCGGCGAGGCCCGCGGCCGGCACTTCCACGTGGGGGCGGGCTTCCACGAGGGCGCTGGCCGAATATTTGCCGAGTTTGAGGTCCTGGGCCACCTTGTCAGCGATGACGAACGTGCCTTTACCCGTGTGGGTGGCCGTCAGTCCCAACGCGGTGCAGGAACGCAGCGCCTCCCTGACCATCGTGCGGCTCACGCCGTACTGTTTGGCCAGCGATGCCTCTGAGTCCAGGCGGGTGCCGACAGGGATCTTGCCGCCTTCGATTGCGCTGCGGAGGGATGCGAAGACCGCTTCGGCCGCGCCGACGCGTACCACTCGATCTTGCGCAGCTGTCCAGCTGTCCAACAGGTCCATACGAAGACTATGGCACTTGTCACACTGCCCGTCAAGGAAGTCTCGAATATGTCGTGACGGGGGCGGCCTCACTCGCCACGTGTGGCCGATGGGGAGCGGCGTTTTTTAGCCGAGTTGCTGCGGTTGCTGGTGGTCGCCGGCGAAATGTGTCGGGTGCGGCTGGTGATTGCGATGCTTTGAGCTGGCCATTTTGCGGTGTGTACAAAGTACACACATTGGGCTTCGGACCGGGCCGTACCGGTGTCGGATCGGACAGAATTCCGCATGTTTCCGCGGGAGCCCAGTGATTGCGAGGGCAGGAATGCAGTTCGAGTCCCACCTCGGGCACGTGTTTTCCCTGTTCAGGGGCTTGTAGCCGCTGAATGTGTCCAAATCTCCTTTATAGGCCCCGGCGGGGGCCCATTTTTGTTGGTGTCTGGCGCGGTCTGGTAGATGTGGCACGAGGTCGTTCTCCGGTGTTCATCGTCTCGATCCATCCGAACGGATGGAGCCGACGCGGATTCTCAACACAATCACCTGGACCGCTTGGGCAAGTCCGGCCTCCACGAACCTTAAGCCGTCAGCGCGTGCCGGCCGCATGGACGGCCGCGGCTGGCTGGCCCTGCCGTGACTGGCTCCACGCCATCCAGCTACCCGATGCGGCCATGAGCATGGCACCGGCCGGTTGTGTCGGAAGGCTGCTGCCCGTGGTCGCCTGCCCCAGCACGACGCCGAGGAGGTAGAACAGTACGGCGCCGGCAATCCATAGCGCCCCGGCCCAACGGGGGAGCGTCCGGGACTGCCAGACCGCGACTCCAAGCAAGACGTTGCCCACGA
>NZ_CAKKMM010001365.1:0-1366 GCF_918698205.1 Microbacterium sp. Bi128
TGAAACAGTTGTACCCGCTCCGGCCGGTTGCGGCCATGGCGCCAGGAAAGTCCAAGCGCAACGGAGGCAGCGTCAATGCCGCTGAGGCGGTTCCTTGGGTGCCCCTCCGAGGGCCGGGGTACTGCCGGAATCGCCCGGTCCCTGGGCCAGCTGGTCATGGAGCCTGCTGATCTGGGCCACGAGGCGGGCACGTTCCTCGCTGCCGATGCCTTCGTCCGATCGCCTCCGCAGATTGGTTGCTGCCGTCACACTTTCAACGAGCCAGGAGGAGACCACCGCCGTGACCATGCTCAGGACTGCAAACCCGCCGACCATCAGCGTGGCCGCAGCCCACCGGCCCGGAACGGTTACGGGGTAGTAGTCGCCATAGCCGATCGTTGTGATGGTGACAATTGCCCACCACAACGAGTCGCCCATCGAGGTGATATTCGCGTTCGGTGCGCTCTTTTCGAAATTGAAGACGCTCAGGGCGACCGTGTAGAGCAGGAGGACCGCGGAGACAATGACGTAGGCCAGGACGCGGGTCCTGATGGCGGTGCCCGGTGCCCGTTCCATGACCCGGCGCAAGGTGAACGGACGCAGGAGCCGCAACGGCCGCGCAACGGGGAGCACCACCATGAGCAGGTCCAAGGGGTGGCGGACGAACCACCGGCCCCGTTGGGGCGCCACGAGCAACTTCACAATGTAGTCGGCGCCGAAGGCGACCCACGTTGACCCCACGACGATTCCGAGAAGGTCGGCGTAGGGCTGCGGCGGTTCTGCAATGACGAGGATGGAGTAGGCCGCCAGAAAAACAAAAGCCGCACCGACGAGGGGCCACTCGGAATACTTTTGCCAGGTTTCTTGCCTCATGGCTGAATGCTAGGACTTTGTCCCTCGGATGTCCTTACGAAATTGCCACACTGACCCTAAGCGAGCCACCCGCTGGCAGCGAGCCACCCGCGGAGCGCTGACAACTGTCGCCGTCAGCGGTACATTGGCCTTCTGAGGTGGCAGACCGAGGCTGGGCACGGCAGACCACATGGCCAGAACCTGCGGAGGCGGACAGCCATGGCGGCAAATCAGGACAAAGACGGCGCTCGCCGGGACCACGCGCATCACGACGTCATACCCAACATACTTGAAATAGTGGAGCAAAGCGTCCTGCAGCGGATTGAGGACTTTAATGATCCGCGCCAGGAATGGCGGCGCCTGTTCTCGGAGTTATACGGCACGTTCCTGCTCGTGGTCGTCGCGGCCGGCGGCGGCATGATGGGCCAGGCGTTCCCCGGTGTCATCAGCCGCACGGCGGCAGTGGTGGCTCCGGGCCTGATGGTGATGGGCATCATCTTGTTCATGGGCAAGATCTCGGGCGCGCATCTGAACC
>NZ_CAKKMM010001366.1:0-1365 GCF_918698205.1 Microbacterium sp. Bi128
GGTAGACCATCTCGGCGTTGAGCCTGCTGTTCCTGATCTGTTCGACCGGACGGCCGGGCATCCCACAGCATTCCGGATCGCTGCAGTCTGCGTTGCGCCAGAACTCAGTACCGATAATCCAGGCGTCCCTCACGGGCAATCCGGCTGCCTCAAGGGCAAGCTCGAGTTCTTTGAGCAGGTCCGCCCACGCATGGCCGTCGCCGGCGCTGTCCGTCTGCGTGTCGGCGCCGGCCTCAGCGTCAGTGAAGAAGGCCAGCAGCGAACCGTCAGCCGCGTCGTCCGCCTGCAGATAGGCCACGACATTCCGGGCAAAACCGGCCAGCATGTCCCTCCGGCCTGAGCCGCCTCCGGGCACGGGGAGGTCGACCCGCAAGGTGGCTCCGAGGCGTTTGCCCTGCAAGGTCATGGCCACGAGGCTGTCTTCCGGCCAGTAACCGAGGGAGTGCGGGATGAAGCCCAGAATGTCTTCGGGGCCGGTAATTCTCAGGTGATCGGGAGCTGTCATAAGTCCAGCTTCGCGGCGGCTGCGTCCCCGGCGACAGTACCGGGTTGCGCTATGTGGATAACCGCGACGAAGTCGGAACCACTATGGCGGAACCAGCGCCAACGGGCGGTGTCCTCCCCCCGCCCCCCGAATGCTGACAGGACGCCGGCCTTTCGCCAAACCGCACTAAACCGCACTATTTCGATGCAGTGGCCTCCACCGTTGCCGCGTTCGCGTCCGCGGCGCGGCGAATCTCTTTGACCTTCGCGATCTGCGGGGCGAGTTCCTGCATGCGGGTTGTCAGGTATTTGTCCAGGACTTTGTCCAGGGCAGCGTGGAACCCGGTCTTGTCCCGGCAGACGGCGTCGGTCACGGCGATTCTGAACTCTTCCTGGCCGCCCGCAGTTTTACCGGCATCGGCGGCCTGCCCCGGGTTAGAAAACGAGGCGTAAGGGGTTTCCTTCATGCAGGCCGCCCAGTCAGCGACTGCTTTGGTAATGCCCGAGTCGCCGGAGGCGGACAGGGCGGCCGGGAAAAACCAGTTGGAGGCGATGCCGGTGGCGAGCATGTAGTTTTCCGCGCTGCCGTAGATCTGTGTCATGGCTTCGCCGCGGCATCCGCCGGAGGACGTTCCCATACCGTCCACCGTGGTCATTGACGCGGTGTCCCCGGGCCCGGTGAGTGCCTTGGTGAAGGCTGGATTGGCGAAGAGTTTGCCGTCTGCGGACCCGGGAGCCGGCTCGTGAGGTCCCTGCGGTCGGGTGCTGGCGTAGCCGCTGGCTTTGGCGGCGTCGACCGTGAGCCGTTTGAATCCGATGGCTCCGTTGAGGTCCATAGTCGTCTCGGAGGCGGGCGGTGTGTAGTCGAAGCCGGCCTTGGCC
>NZ_CAKKMM010001367.1:0-1365 GCF_918698205.1 Microbacterium sp. Bi128
GCCGCCGTAGCCACGTCGTGTACCCGACGCGCAAGTCCGTGGCCAGGGTTGCACCGAACACTGCAGCGGTTAGGAAGATAGGCAATTCAGTGCTGAACCAGGAGGCCAGCACTCCCGCGGAAATTGCTCCAACCCCGATCCACAGAACGAACCCGGTGACTACTGCTCCGCGCAGCGCTGCGTTACTGGGACGGTGGATTGGGATGAACTTGGCGGGGTCAACGGGCGTATAGCCGCGCCTGGAGCGGCGTCCGGTTTGTTCGGACATGAAGTTCGTATCCCCTAGATTGTCTGCGCTGACCGGGGACATCCCGACCATTACTCTCGAATCATATTCTGGACTATGGCGCCAGTACCGATAATGGACCCCAGTGTCCCGGCTCAGGCTAATAACTGATGAGCCCATTTAACCGCTCTTCACCACCGGACCTTGTTGCGGGAAGGCCCGGGCGTGGACCCGGGCCAGGACCTCGACTCCGAGGCCCCCGGCGGCCCCGCACGCCACGGCCGCGAGCAACAACCCGCCGGGTGGCCGGGAAAGCAGGAAGAATTCCTGAACGAGCGGGAGGTTGAGCGAGACCAGCAGGGAGGCGCTCATGGCCAACACCACGGCCAGGCGCGCCGCGTTGAGGGGGCGCGACACGGCCGATAGGATCCACAGTCCGACCATGGAAAGCGTCAGCACAGAGGCGCTGCTGACTTGTTCGGACGTGGCCGCGCCGGCCAGCGGCGCGAATGCGTTCAGTGTGAGCAGGGAGGCCGTGACGATCAGTCCGGCAGGGACGGAGAACCATAGGGACCGGCGCAGGAATCCGGGCTGATAGCGGCGCGGGTTCGGCATGAGCGCCAAGAAGAAGGCCGGGATTCCGATCGTCAGGCCGTCCGTGAAGGATAGCTGGCGGGGAAGAAACGGAAACGTCCACTGCAGGAGCCCGAAGGTCACCGCGATGGCGGTCGCATAGACCGTTTTGCTGAGGAAGAGGCTGGAGACCCGCTCAATATTGGCGATGACTTGCCGGCCCTCAGCGAGGACTCCGGGAAGCCGGTCGAAGCGGCCGTCGAGCAACACCAGGCGCGCGACTGCCTTGGTGGCGGGCGCCGCGGAGTCCATGGCGATGCCAAGGTCGGCCGTCTTGAGCGCGAGGGCGTCGTTGACGCCGTCGCCGGTCATGGCCACAGTATGTCCCCGGCGCTGGAGCGCCTCGACCATCGCCCTCTTCTGGGCCGGCGTCACTCGGCCAAACACCATGTTTGATTCCATCACCTCCTCCAGATGCAGCGGGTCCTCCGGCAGTGAGCGTGCGTCGAAGCCCTCCGTGACCTCCAGGCCAACCCTGCGGGCAATGGCGGCAACGGTGCGGGGAT
>NZ_CAKKMM010001368.1:0-1363 GCF_918698205.1 Microbacterium sp. Bi128
AGGCCGGTGTCGAGCCGTCCGGCGCGGACGTCGGCGTCGTTGATCAGCAGCCGCAGGTATTCGACGTTGGTGTCGATGCCCAGCGCGGTATACCCGGCGAGCGCCTCATCGAGGGTGTCCAAAGCCTCAGCCCGGTCCTCGCCCCACGCGATGACCTTGGAAATCATCGGGTCGTAGCTGCTCGAGATTTGGAGGCCCTCCAGCAGGGCCGAGTCGACACGGACCTTGCCACTCGCGGTGTCCGGCAGTTCGTCCAGCAGCACGACCTGTCCGATGGACGGCAGGAAGTTCTTCTCTGGCACCTCAGCGTAGACGCGTGCCTCCACCGAGTGGCCGGTCAGCACGACGTCGGCCTGGGTCACCGTGAGTTCCTCGCCGGCGGCGATGCGCACCTGCCATTCGACGAGGTCAATGCCGGTGACCATCTCGGTGACGGGGTGTTCGACCTGCAGGCGGGTGTTCATCTCCATGAAGAAGAACTCGTCCGGGGCGGCGGCCGAGACCAGGAATTCCACGGTCCCGGCGCCGGAGTAGTGGACGCTGCGCGCGGCCTGGCAGGCGGCTTCGCCGATCCGGGCGCGGATCTCCGCCCCGTCGGGCAGGGATTCCAGCAGCGGGGACGGTGCTTCCTCGATGACCTTCTGGTGGCGGCGCTGCAGCGAGCACTCGCGCTCCCCGAGGTGGATGACGTTGCCGTGGTTGTCCGCCAGGATCTGGACCTCGATGTGCCGCGGGGTGAGCACGAGCCGTTCCAGGAACAAGGTGTCGTCGCCGAAAGCACTCGCGGCGACCCGGCGTGCGGTGGCCAGGGTGGCTTCCAGGTCCTCGGCGCGTTCGACGATGTGCATGCCCTTGCCGCCGCCGCCGGCGGAGGGCTTGATCAGCAACGGGAAGCCGACGCCGGCCGCGGCCTCGATCAGCTGCGCGTCGGTCATGCCGGGTTCAGCGATGCCCGGGACCACGGGGACGCCGTAGCCGGTGACGTGGTTCTTGGAGCGGATCTTGTCGCCCATGACGTTCAGGGATTCGACGCCGGGGCCGATGAACGTGATGCCGGCGGCTTCGAGGGCGCGGGCAAAGTCGACGTTCTCGCTCAGGAAGCCGTAGCCGGGGTGCACGGCCTCGGCGCCGGTGTCGCGGCAGGCCTGGACGATGGCCTCGATCTTGAGGTAGCTCTCGGTGGCCGCGGCGGGCCCGATCCGGACCGCCAAGTCGGCTTCCCGCACGTGCCGCGCGTCGGCGTCGGCGTCGGAATAGACGGCGACCGAACGGATGCCGAGGGCGCGCAGGGTCCGGATGACGCGGCAGGCGATCTCGCCGCGGTTGGCAACGAGCACGGTGCCGAACAACGGGGTGCCGGCTG
>NZ_CAKKMM010001369.1:0-1361 GCF_918698205.1 Microbacterium sp. Bi128
AAGTATGCCGTCAGCACCCACACGGTGATCGCAGTAAATGATTCGCTGACCAACAGCGGGACAAAGCCGGACTTGGCCAGCGCCGCATAAGCGAAGAGGGCGTACAGGGGTATGGATGCTGCGCTCCCGATTCTGAGTTTGGCCGGGAGGACGCGGTGTTGTCCGCCCCATGCCATTCTCCCCAGCGGTGCTCCCGCGATCAGCGCCACCTGGAAAACAGCCAGGCCGGCCAAGAGTGCGCAGGCGAGTATTGCGGAAAGCTGGTCCAACAGCATCTGGATCCATCCCCTTGTCGAGTCCCAGGCAGCAACGCGTGTTGCGCCGTGCGATGCACGCCGTGTTGTGGTGGCTGTGGAGAGCATATTCGTGAATCCGAGGCAATTACGGGACCCGCTAGCCGCGCCCTTGCCTTCGGCGCCGGATGGCGCTTCGAATGACCGCTGGGATTGAACCGATCAAGGTGGCGAGCAGGAGGCCGAGCGCGATCAGTCCGGGAACCCGGCCAGAAGCTTCTCCGGCCGGAAGGTTGAGGTGCGCCGTCGGGTAGTCGATCATCTTAGCTGCCGATACAGCGGTTGTACGGTCGGTGTGCTGCGCCAGATACGTGATGGCGCCGTCGAACCCGAGCACCCCGCCGGCGCCAGCAAAAGCATCCACGGGAATGTCGCGGAACGCGGCCCAGCCGCGCAATTGCGGATCAATGCCCTCGTCCCCAGCCGCGCCAGGGGCAATGACGTTGTCCACCGGAGGTGCCTCGTGTTCCGGGACGGTCAGGAGAATCATCCCGTGTTTGGTGGTGACCGTGTCCGTGGCGGCAACCGCCACCGTCCGGGCAGCGAATGACATGTTGTAGACCTCGAATGCGCTGGCGACGTCGATTTCACCCACCCCGTTGAAGAGGCCGACGGCGATCGTCGGCCGGAACCAGGGGAGGAGGGCGTTGAGCCCGACGGGAATATCCGAGGCGGCGAAGGACTGGTCAGGTATCTGGGCTGCCGCCGCCACCTGCCAACCCGGGTAATTCATCAGCCGACCGACTCGCTCGGCTTCGGCCGTGCCGGCCAGGTCCTCCAAGACTTTCAGGGCACCGGGGATGCCGGAGGACACACCGGCCGTGGTGGTGATCCTGCCGTCCTGAACGAATCGCAGGCCTCCCATCCATTGGACCTCGGGATGGCTCCGCTTGAGCGCACCCAGGCGGGACCAGTGGCTCGTAGCCTTACGCCCGTCCAGCACACCGGCTTCGGCCAGGACCATTGATCCGCTGCACACGCCAAGGATGCGGGCGCCGCGCCCCGCTTGTTCCGCGATCCAGTCCCGCATGGGTGCTTCTTTTGTGCTCTCCGGGGCGCCGACGGCCG
>NZ_CAKKMM010001370.1:0-1359 GCF_918698205.1 Microbacterium sp. Bi128
GTACGGGCTTGACGTTGAGCCCGACGGCGGTCAGTTGCCGGCTGATCTCGGCGTACACCTTTTCGGGCGTCGGCAGGTAGGGCCGGGTGACGTTGAGCGGATAGTAGAACTTCAGCTCCTCGCCCTTGTAGCCGGCCTCGGCCAGGAGTTCCTTGGCCTTGCCCGGGTTGTAGCCGAGCGCCGCGGCATTGTTGTTGAAGCCGCTGAGCTTGGGCGGAACAAACTGGGATGCCTGGGCCGTGTTGTCGATGAAGAACCGGCGGATCAGCGTGTCCTTGTCCAGCGCCATTTCGATCGCCTGGCGGACCTTGAGGTTCTGCAGGATGGGGACCTGCTGGTTCATGCCCAGGTACATCACGGAGAACGGGTCCCGCTGGATGATCTGCTTTCCGCTCTTGACCAGTTGGTCAAAGTTTCCCACGGTGACGGCGTCGTAGGCGTCGATCTTGCCGTGCAGGAGCGCCTGCATCCGGGTCTGCGGGTGATCGTAGGTCACGAACTTGATGGTGCCGATCTGCCCTTTGTCACCCCAGTAGTCCTTGTTGCTGGCCAGGGAGACGCTGCCCGAGTCCCAGGAGCCGAAAACGTACGGCCCTGTGCCTACCGGGTGGAGGCCGTAGGCGGATACCGGCTGCCCGCCCCGGCGCTGGTTCAGGACGTCAGCGTTCTCCGCGGCGAGGGCCTTGGGCGAAGAGATCGCGAAGGCCGGCAGGGTGAGGGCCTGGAGAAAACCCGTGAAGGGCTGGGTGAGGCCGATCCGCACATTGTCCGGCGCGACGGCGGTGCAGTTCTTGTATATGGACAGCGACGCCTGGTCCGCATGGGCCTTGAAGACGCCCTTGAAGGTGGTACCGGTGGCCTGTTCGCGGAGGGCCGGTGAGAAGTTGAACCAGCGGTTGAAGTTGGTACAGACCGCGGCGGCATCGAACGGTGTCCCGTCCTGGAATTTAACGTTCCCGCGCAGCTTGAACTCGTAGGTCCGGCCTTCATCGCTCTGGGACCATTCGGTGGCCAGCAGCGGCGTGGGCTGGCCGGTGGTCTGGTCTACGCCCACGAGGCCTTCCAGTACCTGCCGGGTGACGCGGTATGACTCGACGTCGGAGACCAGGGCAGGATCGAGCCCGAGCGGCTCCGAGCCGGTGCCGAAGGTGAAAAGCGCGGTAGGTGCCGCGCTGGCGGTGGAAGAGGCGGTGGGGGAGCTGGGTGCCGGGCCGAGGCTGCCCGTGCAGGACGCGAGCGGCAGGACAAGGAGGGCGGCCCCGATGCTGGCGGCAATCCGCCGCACTGTCCTGCTGGGCACTGTACTGCTGGGCACTCGAGAATCACCTCTGGGAACTGGATGGTCCGCCGGCTGCGGAC
>NZ_CAKKMM010001371.1:0-1357 GCF_918698205.1 Microbacterium sp. Bi128
TCGCGAACGTTGCCACCAGCGCAACGGCGCCGCCAATCACCACGCGGATCGCTGCTTTGAGCTTTGAGCCGCCGCCAATCCACGCGCCCACGGCGCCGGTGGCGGCCAACGCCACGAGCACGGCCACGAAGGTCAGCGGAATCCTGATGCTTTCCGGCGGCAGCAGGATGGCCAGCATGGGCAGGATTGCACCGGCGAGGAACGCGATGGCAGAAGCGAACGCCGCGTGCCAGGGGCTCACGATGTCGGTCTCGTCAATATGGAGTTCGGCCGAGAGGTGCGCGCCGAGCGCGTCGTGCGCCGTCAGTTCCTTGGCCACCGTCCGTGCGGTCGCGGGGCTGAGGCCCTTGCCCTGGTAGATCGCCGCGAGCTCCTCGAGCTCTTCCTCCGGCTGTTCCTCCAGTTCCCGGCGCTCCTTTTCGATCAAGGCGTGCTGGCTGTCCTTCTGGCTGCTGACGGAGACATATTCCCCGAGCGCCATCGAGATAGCGCCGCCCACCACGCCCGCGGCGCCCGCGAGCAGGATTGCTCCGGTGTCGGTGGTGGCGCCGGCGACGCCGACGACGATCGCTGCGACGGAGACGATGCCGTCATTGGCCCCCAGGACGCCCGCGCGGAGCCAATTGAGGCGGTGTGCGATGTCATTGTGGTGCGGCTCGTTCTCGTGCTGGGTTGCGGCGCCGGTCGTTTCCATGCCTACAGCAAATCACCCGGCGCCGGGGCATGCCAGTATTCCAAGGCTTACCAAAATAAGCCGAGGCTTGCTCCGGCGTTCAGCCCGCGGGCTGCGACGGCGTTTCGCCCGCCGGCCGCGTCGGCATCGAGGCCCTGTCCAGGCCCGGCAGGGCGCCGGAATCCGCACCCCACTGCACCGCCCGCTTCGCAGACCCGAACAGGGCAGCGATGGCCCACTGCCGGGTCCCGCCCTCACTCAGCGCCACGAGGTCGCCATAGACCGGCAGGGCGGCGGCTTCCAGGTCGCCGAGGCCGGCGGCGGGGGAGGCCAGGAAGGACGGCTCCAGCGCGTAGCCCGCCTCACGTGGTGGCACCGCGGAACAGTGCAGCCGGCTCAGGGATTCCACGGCGCCAAGGAGCGCGTCATGATGGGCCAGTTCCTCGGCCGCGGATTTCGCCGCGTCGCCACCGAGCCGGGTCAGCGCCACCTGGTAGCCGTAGATGGTCTGCGCCTCGGTCCGCGCAGCCGACGCCAGGGCGCCGCCGAGGCTGGACGCGGCCGCGGATGGCTCTCCTTCGGGCTGCGCTGCTGTGGACGGTTCTGCTGCGGCCGGACCCTCTGTGGAGGGCGCTGTCGCGGACGGCGCCGGGCAGGTGCCGGACACCTGCGGCGAGGTTACGT
>NZ_CAKKMM010001372.1:0-1355 GCF_918698205.1 Microbacterium sp. Bi128
CTGTCCGCCCGGCGCGGGAAACAGCGCAAACGCACTATCGGGTTCGGCATCATTGCCGTCGTGTTCATCTACACCACGGTGGTCAACATCTTCGAGCGGCCCGAAGGCATCCGGATCGCGGCCTTCTTCATCATCGGGATCATCGTGATCTCCCTGCTCTCGCGCATCCGGCGCTCCTTCGAGCTCCATGCCACGCATGTGCGGATGGACACCCCGGCCCTGGAATTCCTGGCCGCCAATGAATCCGGCCCCATCGCGATCATCGCCCACGAGCCGCTGCGTCTCACTGCCCAGGCGTACCTGGACAAGCTCACGTCCGCGATCGAGGTCAGCCACCTCCCGCTGGACTCCCAGGCACTGTTCCTCGAAGTGGTGGTGGACGACTCCTCCGACTTTGAGACCGCGCTCGAGGTCCGCGGGGTCAGCCGGCACGGGTACCAGATCCTGGAGGTCCACGGGCCAGTTGTTCCGAACACGATCGCCTCCGTGCTGCTGCACATCCGCGACGTCACCGGGCTGATGCCGCACATCTACTTCCGCTGGACGGAGGGAAACCCGTTCACCAACCTCCTGCGGTTCCTGGCTTTCGGCGAAGGCGAGATCGCCCCGGTGACGCGCGAAGTGCTGCGGGAGGCCGAGCCGGACGTCACCCGGCGTCCATGGGTCCACGTCGGCTGAGACCGCGCCCGGCGGCAGGCGCAAGGCCACAAGTGCCTCGAACACAAGCGCCTCGAACACAAACGCCCCTCCGGAGGAATCCTCCGGAGGGGCGTTGTGGTCTTCGGGGAAAGTGTCCCGGCCAGGCGGCCGGGGCTTTTTCCGGAGTACTTAGAGCGGGCGGATGTTCTCAGCCTGCGGGCCCTTCGGGCCCTGCGTGACGTCGAATTCAACCTTCTGGTTCTCGTCCAGCGAACGGTAGCCGCTGGTAGCGATTGCCGAGTAGTGGGCGAAAACGTCGGCCGACCCGTCATCCGGGGCAATGAAGCCAAAACCCTTTTCGGCGTTGAACCATTTAACTGTGCCTGTAGCCATGCCTTTATCCTTCTGAAATGCTGCTGATCTCCGGCGGCCATAAGGCCAACGGCTGCGGAGACATTCGTCCGCTGTCCCCAACGTACGGTGCGACGGGCCGCGGTGCAAGGGTCTGACGGGGGTCTTCGTCCCGGCCGGCCGCTTTCGTCAGGCCGAGACGGTGGCGTCGAAGAGCGCAATCAGGTCCCGGCTGATCTGGTACGGCGAGGTCTCGGACGGGCTGTGGCCCGCGCGGTAGACCGAAATCCGCGCACCGATCGACTGCGCGAAGCTCCGGTGCAACGCCAGCGGCCAGAGGTCGTGTTCGCCGACTGCGACAAGCT
>NZ_CAKKMM010001373.1:0-1355 GCF_918698205.1 Microbacterium sp. Bi128
GGGCAGTTCGTTCTCGGTCAGCGGGGAATGGCCTGAAACAACCGTGAACATGTGGCTGACTTCGCGGTGCGTGACCGGGATGCCGGTGGCGGCCGGAACCGAGATGGCGCTGGTGACTCCGGAGATGACGGGGGACGGAACCCCGGCCGCGACGCAGGGCGCGACTTCCTCGCCGCCGCGGCCGAACACATAGGGGTCCCCGCCCTTGAGGCGGACCACATTGTTGCCGGCCAGCGCGCTTTCCACCATGAGCTTTTCGATGTCTGCCTGGCTGACCTTGTGGTGGCCGGGCTTCTTGCCCACATCCACTAGCTCTGCCGAGGTCAGGGACGGCAGGTCCTGGTACGGGGCGAGCCGGTCGTAGAAGACGACGTCGGCGTCGCGCAGCGCGGCGACGGCGGCGACGGTGAGCAGCTCGGTGGTCCCGGGTCCGCCGCCGACCAGCGTGACGTGGCCCGCCGGGCCGGCCGGGGGCTCGGCCGCCACCGGAATGCCGGTGGCACGGCACCGGCCGAGGAGGGCCTCCCAGCCCGGCTGGCCGTCGTCGACCGCCGCGACCAGGAACGGGCGCTCGGGCAGCGGGCCGTCCATGCCGGCGCCCTGCGGGGTGCTGAGGCGGAACACGACGGCGCCGGCCGCCTCATAGCGCCGCGCGGCCTGACGGGCGGCGTGGTCCGCGCCCGTGACCAGGACTTCGCGTCCGGTGAGGTCAATGGTGAGCTGCATGGCTATACCTCGTTCTCGTCAGGCAGTCCCGGGGTGGTGGCTCGGATCGGAATGGAAGCCCCGATCAGGACCGGCTGCTGCCCGGCCCGCGCCTTCTCCTCCGCTGTCGCGGGGCGCATCTGGCCGCGCTCGTCGGAGACGAAGGTGATCGAATCGTCTTTCTGGTCCGGGGCGTTGACGAAGGAGCGGAAGCGGCGGAGGCGTTCGGGATCCTTCAGGGTGTCGGCCCATTCGTCGACGTAGGTGTCAACGTGCTTGGCCATGGCGGCTTCGAGGTCCTCGGCGATGCCCAGGGTGTCGTGGACCACCACGTCCTCGACGTGCTTGATGCCGCCGTCGAGCTCTTCCTGCCAGCGCGCGGTGCGCTGCAGCCGGTCGGCCGTGCGGATGTAGTACATGAAGTAGCGGTCGATGTACTTGATCAGGGTTTCGTCGTCGAGGTCCTTGGCCAGCAGCTGGGCGTGCGCCGGAGTGGCGCCGCCGTTGCCGCCGACGTACAGGTTCCAGCCGTCGGCGGTGGCGATGACGCCGACGTCCTTGCCCCGGGCCTCCGCACATTCGCGGGCGCAGCCGGAGACGCCCATCTTCAGCTTGTGCGGGCTGCGGAGGCCGCGGTAGCGCAGCTCGAG
>NZ_CAKKMM010001374.1:0-1355 GCF_918698205.1 Microbacterium sp. Bi128
GTGTTGGTGGCGGTGCTGGCCTCCGGGGCAGCTCCGCAGCCGGTCAGCAGGAGTGCAGCCGCGCCCGCGGTGGCAACGCCGGCCATTGATCCGCGCTTAAAGGTGGCACGCAGAGAGTTCTTCAATTTTCCTCCAGGAAGAAAGAGTAGGCGCTACGACGGAAGTTCAATGAGTGTCTGTCTGCGGTGTTCCGCTGATCTCTGTTGTCACTGATGGATTTCGCAGCACTGCGCCGAGGCGCACTTATGCAAGCTACTGTAGTGGCCTGCGCCACGTCCCGATAACACACGTCCCGGCGAATGCCCAGATTGTTGAGAACTTGTTACCGAGAGGTAGCCGGTGCCCGCCGCGACCACAGACGCCTCCGGCGCCGGTCCCCGCAGGAACCGGCGCCGGAGGCGTATGTGGCGGCACGGAGATTGCCGGGTGTCCGGCTACAGCCGCACGAGCATCTTGCCGGTATTGGCGCCGTCGAGCAGGTCCATGACGGCCTGCGGGGCGTTCTCCAGCCCGTCCACCACCGTCTCGTCGTAACGGACCGTTCCGTCGGCCAGCCAGCCGGACATGGTCTCGACGAACTCGGCCATGTGCTGCCAGTAGCCGCCCACCAGGAAGCCCTTGAGCGTCAGTTGTTTGCCGATCGCCAGCATGAGGTTCCGCGGTGCCGGCGTCGGTTCGGTCGCGTTGTACTGGGCGATGGCCCCGCACATGGCCACCCGGCCACCGACCGTGAGGGCGGACAGCGCGGCTTCGAGGTGCTCGCCGCCGACGTTGTCGAAGTAGACGTCGATCCCGCGCTCACCCGCGGCCGCGGCGAGCTGTTCCGCCACGGGGCCGTCGTGGTAGTTGAACGCGGCATCGAAGCCGAGTTCGAGCAGGCGTGCCACCTTTTCCGGCGAGCCGGCGCTGCCGATCACCCGGGACGCGCCCATGGCCTTGGCGATCTGCCCGACGAGCGAGCCGACCGCGCCGGCGGCGCCGGAGACGAACACGGCGTCGCCGGGCTTGAATTCCGCGACCTTCAGCAGTCCCGCGTAGGCGGTCAGCCCGGTCATGCCGAGGGCGCCGAGGAATGCTGACGCGGGGGCCAGATCGGTGCGCGCCACCGTCGTGGCCGCGGCATCGACGACGGCGTATTCGCGCCAGCCGAGGCCGTGCACCACCGTGTCGCCCACAGCGCGGCCTTCGGCCCGGGACGCGATCACTTCGCCGACGGCGCCGCCGTCGAGGGCGGTATCCAGCGCAAACGGCGCGGAGTAGGACTTGACGTCGTTCATGCGTCCGCGCATGTACGGGTCCACCGAGATGAACAGGTTGCGGACCAGGACCTGGCCGTCCTGCAGTTCGGGCAGCGC
>NZ_CAKKMM010001375.1:0-1354 GCF_918698205.1 Microbacterium sp. Bi128
CAACAAGGTTGACCTGAGCGACTTCGTACGCCCCGGCGACGAGGCTGCCCCGGCCGCCGAGACCGTTGAGGACGAAGCGGCTTCGGCAGAAGCCAGCACCGAGGCCACGCCGAGCGATGACCCCGCAGCAGTGAAGTTCTAGCAGTCATTGAGACTTAGAAAAGTCGGCCCCCGGATCACCGATCCGGGGGCCGTCTGTTTTAAGCCCCCGCCTGCGGCCATGCCCGGCCGGCACGGTCTGTTCGGGAGCCGGGAAGGGCCCGCATCCAGGACCCGGCGCGCGGGGTCCCGGCAATCGTGCGCCGTCAGCGAACAGCCCGGCGCCAGCGAACAAAGCGGGCGTGAAAACGGTTAGTGTCGCTGTAGGAAAGTTCAGTGATGTCGTCCAGTGGCGTCACCGTCGCCAGCGAGAGGTAAGTACATATGTCACAGCAAGCAGGGACACCCCGGATGGCCACGGTCGATCCGGCAGCCCAGGATAACTACATTTACAACCGCCTGCTGAAAGAGCGCATCATCTGGCTCGGCTCCGAGGTCCGCGACGATAACGCCAACGCGATCTGCTCCCAGCTGCTGCTGCTCTCGGCGGAGAATCCTGAAAGGGACATGTACCTTTAGATCAACTCACCCGGCGGCTCCGTCACCGCCGGCATGGCCATCTACGACACCATGCAGTTCATCCCGAACGATGTTGTCACGGTCGCCACCGGCCTCGCCGCGTCCATGGGCCAGTTCCTGCTCTCCTCCGGCACCAAGGGCAAGCGCTACGCCACCCCCAACGCCCGCATCCTCATGCACCAGCCCTCCGGCGGCATCGGCGGCACGGCGTCGGACATCAAGATCCAGGCCGAGCTGATCCTGCACATGAAGAAAGTCATGGCCGAGCTGACCGCGGACCAGACCGGCCAGAGTGTGGACACCATCCTCAAGGACAACGACCGCGACAAGTGGTTCACGGCCCCGGAAGCCCTCGAATACGGCTTCTTCGACAAGATCGCCGCACACGCCGGATCCGTGGCAGGCGGCGGCGGAACCAACGCCAACGGCTCCGGGAACAGCGGCGGCGCTGCGACAGCAACCGAGAACTGACCGGCAGGTAGACAGCAATGAATTCAGGAGCAATGAACATGAACTACAACTTCGGTTCGACTGCCGGCAACCTGCCGAGCAGCCGCTACGTGCTGCCCCAGTTCGAAGAGCGCACCCCCTACGGCTTCAAGCGCCAGGACCCGTACACCAAGCTGTTCGAGGACCGCATCATCTTCCTCGGCGTCCAGGTCGACGACGCCTCGGCCGACGACGTCATGGCCCAGCTGCTGGTGCTCGAGTCCACCGACCCGGACCGCGACATCAC
>NZ_CAKKMM010001376.1:0-1354 GCF_918698205.1 Microbacterium sp. Bi128
GCCGTGGCGTGGAAGACGAGGTTGCCGTGGCGGTCACCCTTCCAGGCGTGCACGAGCCCGAAGTCCGGTGTCAGCGATTCCTCCAGCACGTACTCGGCGCCGTGGAAGCTGCGGACTTCCTTGGGCGCGGAGGCAATCGCGACGTTGCCCTCGGCGTCGTACTTCTGCGGCAGGCCGCCGTCGGACACCTGGGTGCCGACGCCGGCCGGGGTGTAGAACGCCGGGATACCCGCGCCGCCGGCGCGCAGCTTTTCGGCCAGCGTGCCCTGCGGGGTGAGGACCACCTCCAGCTCGCCGGAAAGGTATTGCCGGGCGAACTCCTTGTTCTCCCCCACGTAGGAGCTGATGGTGCGCCGGATCCGGCCGTCCTTGAGCAGGATCCCGAGGCCCCAGTCGTCGACGCCGCAGTTGTTGCTGACGGTTTCCAGGTCCGTGGCACCGCGCTCATGCAGGGCCTCGATCAGCGTCACGGGAATGCCGCACAGCCCGAACCCGCCGACGGCGAGGGAGGCGCCGTCGTGAATGTCCGCGACAGCCTCGGCGGCGCTGGCAACAACTTTGTTGATCATCGGTGATCCTTCCGGCCGGCTACAGTCCCAGTTCGCGGGCGATCAGCATCAGCTGGACCTCCGTGGTGCCCTCGCCGACTTCAAGGATCTTGGAGTCGCGGTAGTGGCGCGCCACGGTGAATTCGTTGATGAAGCCATAGCCGCCGAACACCTGGGTGGCGTCCCGCGCGTTGTCCATGGCTGCCTCGCCTGCGACCATCTTAGCGATGGCCGCCTGCGTCTTGAACGGCTTGCCGGCAAGCATCCGGGCGGCCGCGTCGTAATAGGCCAGGCGGGCCGTGTGGGCGCGGGCTTCCATCCGGGCGATCTTGAATGCGATGGCCTGGTATTTGCCGATGTTCTGCCCGAACGCGCTGCGTTCCTTGGCGTATTTCACCGACTGGTCCACGCAGCCCTGGGCCGCGCCGACGGCCAGGGCCGCGATCGCGATCCGGCCTTCGTCCAGGATGGAGAGGAAGTTGGCGTAGCCGCGGCCCTGGGTGCCGAGCAGGTTTTCCTCGGGGACGTGGACGTTGTTGAACGTCAGCGGGTGGGTGTCCGAGGCGTTCCAGCCGACCTTGTTGTAGGCCTTTTCCGCGGTAAAGCCCGGAGTGTTGGTGGGCACCAGGATGGTGGAGATCTCCTTCTTGACGCTGCCGTCCGCGCGTTCCTCCTGGCCGGTCACCGCGGTGACGGTGACGAGCCTGGTGATGTCCGTGCCGGAGTTGGTGATGAACTCCTTGTTGCCGTTGATGACCCACTCACCACCGCCCAGCTTGGCGGTGGTCTTGGTGCCCCCGGCTTCC
>NZ_CAKKMM010001377.1:0-1349 GCF_918698205.1 Microbacterium sp. Bi128
CCATCGCCTCGCACATTCCCAGCAAGCAGATCGGCAGCAGTTTCTTCCAGGAAACCCACCCCGACCGGCTCTTCAACGAGTGCTCGGTCTACTCCGAGCTGATCAGCACCGCGGAGCAGGCGCCCCGCGTCATGCACAGCGCCATCCAGCACGCCGTCGGCCTCAGGGGCGTCGCCGTCGTGACCCTTCCCGGTGACATCGCCGGTCTGGAGGCGACGGCCGAAACGCCGGCCCCGGCGACCTTCCGGCCGGCAACGCTGATGCCGGACCCCGCGAGTGTGCAGGAACTGGCCGACGCCATCAACGCCGCCGGCAAGGTGGCCATCTTTGCCGGTGCCGGCGTCGAGGGCGCGCACGACGAGGTGATTGCGCTCGCCGGGCTGATCGCGGCGCCGATCGGCCACAGCCTCCGCGGCAAAGACTTCATGCAGTACGACAACGCCTATGACATCGGCATGACCGGGCTGCTGGGTTACGGCGCCGCGGCCGAGGGCATCGAGGACGCGGACCTGCTGATCCTGCTGGGCACGGACTTCCCGTACGACCAGTTCCTTCCCGGAACCCGGACGGCGCAGGTGGACCGGGCCGCGCACAAACTGGGGCGGCGGACCGACGTCGACGTCGCAGTGCACGGCGACGTCCTCCCCACCCTTGCCGCCCTCATGCCGTTGGTCACGGCCAAGAAGAGCCGCCGTTTCCTGGATGCGATGCTGAAGAGGCAGGACCGGCGCATGAAAAAGGCCGTGGGGGCGTATACCCGCAACGTCGGGACGAAACAGCCGATCCACCCGGAATATGCGGCCTCGCTGCTGGACCAGGTGGCGGCGAGGGACGCGATTTTCACGGCGGACACCGGCATGTGCAATGTCTGGACCGCCCGGTACATCAACCCGCTGGGCACCCGCCGGCTGATCGGCTCGTACCTGCACGGGTCCATGGCCAACGCGCTGCCGCACGCGATCGGCGCCCAGCTGGCATACCCCGGCCGGCAGGTGGTTTCGGTCTCCGGCGACGGCGGCCTGTCGATGCTGCTGGGCGAGCTCATTACGGTCGCCGCGCACCGGCTGCCCGTGAACGTGGTGGTCTTCAACAACTCCACCCTGGGCATGGTGAAACTCGAAATGCTGGTGGACGGGCTCCCGGACTTCGGCGTCGACGTCCCGGACGCCAACTACGCGGACGTTGCCCGGGCCCTGGGCTTCCACGCCGAGCGCGTCACGGATCCGTCCCGCATCGAGGCCGCGTACCGGGAAGCCTTCGCCCACCCCGGCCCGTCGCTGGTGGAGCTCATCACGGACCCCAAGGCGCTGTCCCTCCCGCCGAAGATCAAGGGCGCGCAGGTCCTGGGC
>NZ_CAKKMM010001378.1:0-1348 GCF_918698205.1 Microbacterium sp. Bi128
AATTCGTGCCCCTCGATTGCCTGGCGGATCGCGGAGGCAATGGGGTCCAGCTTGCGGTTCGAATAGCTGACGTACCAGCCGGTGATCGCGAACGTGGAGACAAACTGCAGCAGGCCCAGGATCAGGCCGACGTTGATGTTGCCCCAAAGCTTGATCGACATGAATCCGACCGCGTAGTCGGCCAGCAGGACATAGGCGAAGTACCAGAGCAGAAAGGCAATGGATAGCGGGAAGACAAAGCTGCGGTGACGGGTGCGCAGTTCCTGGAACTGCTCCGTCGACTGGACTTCCTTGAAGTCCACGGCCGCCGCAGCGTCCGTTTCTTGGGCGTCGTGACCCATCGGTTCCTCCTCATTGAGACTGGTGAGTCCACACCGGTTGCCGTGGTCTGCGCGGGACGCACCCTGCAACCCATCCTGCCGATGTGACTGCAATCACTGTGCACCGTGACGTGGGCTACCTACCACAGCCGGGGCAGCCTGCGTCGCTCAGCGGTCCCGGCGCTGCGCCAAACGGCGCCCGATACACCTGTTTCGCGGCCATCGGTGTCCGGGCACGTGCCAGAGCCGTCAGCCCCGGCACCGGCGGTAGGCTGGGCATCATGCCGGACTCTCCCCTGTTCACCGCCGCCGCCGTCGCGGTGATCGCCATGGCGATCACGGTGGTCGTCGCCGTCGGGCTCCAGGTCCTCCGCTCCTTCCGCGACCTCGGCACCGATGCCGAGCGCGCCACTTACACGACGCTCCACGCCGCGTCCCGGGCCGGCCAGTACCTGCGGACCGGCCTGAACCCTGCCGGTGCGGCCAAGGCCAGCAAACAGCTGCGCAGCATCCTGGGCTGCGATGCCCTCGCCATCACCGACACAACCGGCGTGCTCGCGTGGGACGGCGCCGCCGAGGAGCTCAAGCCTGCCCTGATGGGGCTCGCGTCAAAAGTGTTCGACGGCGGCCACCTCGCCGTCATTCCGGCGGGCGAACTCCAGCTCCTGGCCGCTGGCGTCGGCGGCATGACGCTGGCGCCGGAGGTGGAGCGCGCCGTCGTGATCGCCCCGATCAAAACCGGCACGCGTGTGGTGGGTGTGGTGGCCGCCTTCGCGCCGGCCGCCGGGGCGGGACTGGTCCGCGCCACCGGGGAGGTGGCTGACTGGGTGGCCACGCAGGTGGAACTGGCCGAGCTCGACGCCTCCCGCACGCTCCTGATGGAAGCCGAGGTCCGCGCCCTCCGCGCCCAGATCAGTCCGCACTTCATCTACAACTCGCTCAACGCGATCGCATCCTTCATCAACACGGATCCGGTCCGGGCGCGCGAGCTCGTGGTGGAGTTCGGCGATTTCGCCTGCTACTCCTTT
>NZ_CAKKMM010001379.1:0-1346 GCF_918698205.1 Microbacterium sp. Bi128
GTGATGATCTCCTGGATCGGGGCGTCCGCAATGATCCTCCCGCGGCCAATCACGATCAGGTGGTCCGCCGTGACGGCCATCTCGCTCATGAGGTGGCTGGAAAGGAAGACCGTGCGGCCCTCGGAGGCCAGGTACTTCACCAGGTTGCGGACCCACACCACCCCCTCCGGGTCAAGGCCGTTGACGGGCTCGTCCAGGATGACGGTCTGCGGGTCGCCCAGGAGGGCGGCGGCGATGCCCAGCCGCTGGCCCATGCCGAGCGAGAAGCCGCCGACCTTCTTCCTGGCCACCTCGGCCAGTCCCGTCATCTCAATAACTTCGTGGACCCGTTTCTTCGGGATGCTGTGGGTCGCCGCCATGGCCAGCAGGTGGTTGTAGGCGGAGCGGCTCGTGTGGACTGCCTTGGCATCGAGCAGCGCGCCGACGTCGCGCAGTGGGGCGGCGTGCCCGGTCAGCGGGGACCCGTTGACGGTCACCGAGCCCGACGTCGGCCGGTCCAGCCCCATGATCATGCGCATGGTGGTGGATTTTCCGGCCCCGTTCGGACCCAGGAAGCCGGTGACCCGGCCGGCTTCGACGGTGAAGTTGACGCCGGCGACGGCGGTCTTGTCGCCGTAAACCTTGGTCAGGCCTCGTGCTTCGATCATGGAAGCGTTCCTTTGCGTAGCGGGAGATGATCCGGGGCACCGCAGTCACGGGCCCGTCTGCACACCACGCTACCGAGGCAAGCTGCGTATTTCGCCGGTCTCAGGGATGATTCAGGGGCTAATCAGGGTAGTCCGGGAGGATGACAGGGGTTGGATGACGGGTTTGGATGACGGGGTTCAGCCGAGGGGCGAGTAGTAGGTCAGCGCGCCGGGGCGGACCGTGAATTCCACCCGCCGCACCCCGGGCATGACCTCTCCGTCGACGGCGAGGACCATGGGCCCGTTCCCGGGTTCCACCGTGATCCGGTCCGTTTCGCTCAGATGGGTGATCCCGGACGTGGCCACGGTGCCCGTGAGCACGGCCCAGAGCAGGCGCAACCGGGCGAACGGCTCATCGGCAGTGATCATCCGCAGGTCCAGGACACCGTCGGCGAGTACCGGGCGCACCAGCGGCGCGTGGTCGCGGGGGTAATAGCGGCCGCGGCCGATGTACAGGATCCAGAGCCGGTGCCGGACCCCGTTGACGATCAGCGTGGTGGGGGTGCGGGCCGCGAAGGTCCGGAACATGGCCACCACTCCGGCCAGGGGTTTGCCCAGTGCCGGCTGGAGCTGCTCCCGCCGGCGGACCAGGTTCGGGTAGAGGCCGATGCTGGCCGTGTTGAGCATGATCAGCTCGAGCTGCTCCGGGCTGTCGGGGAG
>NZ_CAKKMM010001380.1:0-1345 GCF_918698205.1 Microbacterium sp. Bi128
GGTCGGCAATGGTCGCGACGATGCCGGCGGCGGCGCGGCGCTCGACCCGGGGAACCACCATCCCCTCAGTGACCTCCTTGCCGAAGAGATCGGCGAACTTTTCGGCCGGCCACGGGGTGGGCGGGTTGGTCTGCGGCGTCAGGAAGTATCCGCCGAGTTCTTCCTCCGGGCCCAGGCCCGTGGAGGCGACGATGTGGACGCCGGTGGTGCGGGACAACGCCTCGTAGAGCTTGAGGTCGCGGCCGTGGAACATGCCCGTGCTGTCGACGATCGTCTGCCCGCCGTGCTCGCGGAAGTCCGCGGGCTTGGCCGCCAGGGCCTCGAAGATCTGTGACCTGTCCATGGAGATCTCTGGTGCGTACTGGGCGCCCGGGACCACTGACAATAGGGCCTCATGGAGCGCGACTACGCCCAGTTCCGAGGCAGGGACGGGACCCAATACCGTATTGACGGTTTGCCCGGTGGGGGCGTGGAACGCGTCCCCGCTATCGACGGGTGTGGTGTGACTCACTTGGCTTCTCCCTTGAAGATCGGGTGCTGAATACAGGGGCGCCGGGGTGCCTGACCGTGCCGTAGCCCCGTTGCGGTGTAGCCAGCATCACATCTTTCTTTACAGTGTGTCAAGAAAACAGACGAGCCGTACACGTCCTTTGGGTGTCGATGCTTTCATGAAGCAAACGTTGAGTATGTTTTCTTGACATCTCGTAAAGATTGATATCAGACTGTGGTGAGCGCCACATCCACCTCCGCCTGCCGGCTCTTGCTCCGGCAGGGCACCAGTCATGGCGCACCAGTCATGGCGCGTCACCGGAGAATCGACCGGAAACAAAGGAGTTTCATCGATGAGTCAGACCATTTCGGTACCGAGCCGCAGCTCGGTGCGAGCCACTTTCATAGCCGCCTACAGCGCGGTCACACTGGCCCAGATCACCAACGCGCTGCCGGGCGCCCTCAGCGGCACGTTCGCCGCGGAATTCCATACTTCAGGCGCGGGCCTGACCTGGATCGCGGGCATGTTCTTGATGGGTATTGTCGTGTTCGAACTCAGCTGGGGCCTCCTGGGCGACCTGTTCGGACGCAAGAAGCTTCTGTACATCGGAGCCGGGGTCAGCATCGTCGGCTCCGTCATGGCTGCGCTGGCGCCGACAACCGAAATGATGATCGCCGCCCAGGCCGTCGGCGGCATTGGGGCGGGCATCCTATTCCCCATCTCGCTGTCCATGATCGCCGCGATCACCCCGGATCACCGCGCACGGGCGAAGGTCATCGCCACGTGGGCCGGGTTCCTGTCCCTCGGCGCGGTGATCTCCCCAGTGCTCGCTGGCTTCACCGCGCAGTTCTTCAC
>NZ_CAKKMM010001381.1:0-1342 GCF_918698205.1 Microbacterium sp. Bi128
GAGCATGGTGGCGTCGCGCGCGGACTCGGGCGGCGGCGCTCACCGCGGTCGCCGTCCTGCTGCTGGCCGGCGCGATCACCGCCCCGGCAGTGTCCGCCGCGAGTGTGCCGGGATGGCTCTCGACACGGGGATCCCAGATCGTCACCGCCACCGGTACGCCGTACACGATCAAGGCCGTCGCGTGGTTCGGGATGGAGACCTCGAACTGCGCCCCGCACGGTCTGTGGACGATCCCACTCGATGAGGGGCTGTCGACCATCGCCGCGATGGGTTTCACGACCATCCGACTGCCGTTCTCGAACGAGTGCCTGGCGGCGAAACAGACCACCTCGATCGACGCGAACGCCAACCCCGGGCTTCCCGCGCTGACGCCCCTGGAGCTCATGGACAGGGTGATCGCCCGTGCGAAGGCGCACGGGCTCTCGGTGATCCTCGACCGTCACCGCCCCGACTCGGGGGCGCAGAGCGAGCTCTGGTACACGCCGCAGTACCCCGAGAAGCGGTGGATCGATGACTGGACGATGCTCGCGGCGCGGTACAAGGACGACTCGACCGTCATCGGCGTCGACCTGCACAACGAGCCGCACGGTCCCACGTGCTGGAACTGCGGCGATCCCGCGCGCGACTGGCGTGCGGCGGCGACTCGGGCAGGCAACGCCGTGCTCGCCGTCAACCCGCGCCTGCTCGTCGTCGTCGAGGGCGTCGAGCGTCAGCAGGACGGCACCGGCACGTGGTGGGGCGGCGGGCTGAAAGACGTGCGCAGCGCGCCGGTGACGCTCTCCGTGAAGAACCGTGTCGTGTACTCGCCGCACGACTACCCCGCCTCGGTGTTCGCGCAGTCGTGGTTCTCGGACCCCCGGTATCCCGCGAATCTCGAGGCGGTGTGGGATGCCAACTGGGGTTATCTCGCGAAGGAGAACATCGCTCCCGTGCTCCTCGGCGAATTCGGCACGAAGCTCGAGACGGCGAGCGACAAGAGCTGGATGACCGCCCTCGTCGACTACCTCTCTCGACGCGGGATCAGCTACGCCTACTGGTCGTTCAACCCCAACAGCGGCGACACC
The DNA here is from genome assembly GCF_918698205.1 of Microbacterium sp. Bi128. Lineage (NCBI taxonomy): Bacteria > Bacillati > Actinomycetota > Actinomycetes > Micrococcales > Microbacteriaceae > Microbacterium > Microbacterium sp. Bi128. The sequence goes on from NZ_CAKKMM010001381.1 coordinate 1,065, forward strand.
GGCGGTCTCGTGGGCGACGACTGGCGCACACCGCAGACCGCGAAGCTGCAGGCACTGCGGCCCATCCTCACGCCCGTTCCGCAACCGACACCGGCGCCCCGACCCACGGCGACGCCTCGACCCACGGCGACTCCGAAGCCGACCGCAACGCCGAAGCAGACGGCGACGCCGAAACCGACGGCGACCTCCACCCCGAAGCCGACGCCCACCGCGACGCCGAAACCCACGGCGACGCCGAAGCCGACGCCCGCCCCGACGGCGTCCTCGGCGCCCCGGCC
>NZ_CAKKMM010001382.1:0-1341 GCF_918698205.1 Microbacterium sp. Bi128
GGCCTACGTGGTCTGCGGATTCCGGGCCGGCTGGATGGCCACCTCCGGGCCGAAAAAGGCCGCCGCGGACTACCTCGAGGGCATCAACCTGCTAGCCAACATGCGCCTCTGCGCCAATGTGCCGGCCCAGCACGCCATCCAGACCGCCCTCGGCGGCTACCAGAGCATCAACGACCTCATCCTGCCCGGCGGGCGCCTCCTGGAACAGCGGAACAAGGCCTATGACATGCTCAACGCCATCCCGGGCGTCAGCACGCAGCAGGCGCGCGGGGCCATGTATCTGTTCCCGAAGCTGGACCCCGAGGTCTACCACATCCGCGACGACGAGAAATTTGTCCTGGACCTGCTCCGCGAGCAGAAGATCCTGCTGTCCCACGGAAGGGCGTTCAACTGGGTCCGGCCGGACCACTTCCGGATGGTGACGCTGCCGAACGTCAAGGACCTCGAGGAAGCAATCAACCGCATGGCGGACTTCCTGAGCCGGTATAAGGGGAACTAGGCTTCGGTCAGCAGCGGAGCTCGGGGACTCGCCCGCGAAGCGGCTGCACGAAACTGGAAAGAGGCTTTCCATGACAGATGCTGTGATGTTCGAGCGGCACCCCGCCGAGACGCTGCTGGTCGGAAAAAAATTCAAGCTGAAGGACTGCGACCCGGACTCCACCCCGGGCTACCCGGGCGGGAAATCCGACGGCGAGGCGCTCCTGGCAGAGCTCGATGGCAAACTGACCACCCTGCAGGAGCAGCTTTTCGCCGAATCCCGGTTCGGCGGCACCAAGCGCATCCTGCTGGTCCTGCAGGCGATGGATACCGCAGGCAAGGGCGGGATCGTCAACCATGTCATGGGCCAGATGGACCCGCAGGGTGTCCAGCTCAAGTCCTTCAAGGCGCCGACCCCGGAGGAGAAATCCTACGATTTCCTCTGGCGGATCGAGAAGGCAGTGCCGGGGGCCGGCATGGTGGGCGTCTTTGACCGCTCGCATTACGAGGACGTCCTGATTCACCGGGTCCACCGCTGGGCAAGTCCCGAGGAACTGGAGCGGCGCTACAAGGCCATCAACGAATTCGAGGCAAGGCAGGCGGCAGCCGGGACCACGGTGGTCAAGGTCATGCTCAACATCAGCCGGGACGAGCAGAAGGACCGGCTGCTCGCCAGGCTGGATGACGAAACCAAGGTGTGGAAGTACAGCAGCACCGACCTCAAGGAGCGCGCCTTCTGGAACGACTACATGGATGCGTACCAGGAGGCGTTCGAGAAGACGGCCACTGACATCGCGCCCTGGTACGTCGTGCCGGCCAACAAGAAGTGGTACGCCCGCATCGCGGTGCAGCAGCTGATGCTGG
>NZ_CAKKMM010001383.1:0-1340 GCF_918698205.1 Microbacterium sp. Bi128
GTCGAGGGCATATTGGCCCCCTCCCCCACCGCCAGCAGGCCGTTGCGGACCAGCCGGGCAGCGGCGTCGCCGTCGAGCTCGTTCTGCGTGGCGCACGGCAGCGCGACGGTCGCGTCGATGTCCCAGACGGAGCCGCCCTCCACGTAGGAGACTGCGGAGCGCCGGGCTTCGTAGTCCTTGAGCCGTCCGCGCTCAACCTCCTTGATCTGGCGCAGCAGCGCGACGTCGATCCCGGCCTCGTCCACGACATAGCCGGAGGAATCGGAGCAGGCCACAACGGTGGCGCCGAGCGCCTGGGCCTTGGCGATCGCGTTGATGGCGACATTGCCGGAGCCGGAGACCACCACGCGCTGGCCGTCGAAAGACTGGCCGCGGGTCTTAAGCATCTCTTCGGTAAAGATCACGGCGCCGTATCCCGTAGCTTCGGGCCGCACCAGCGAACCGCCCCAGGAGATACCTTTGCCGGTCAGCACGCCGGATTCGTAGCGGTTGGTGATCCGCTTGTACTGTCCGAAGAGGAAGCCGATTTCGCGGCCGCCGACGCCGATGTCCCCGGCTGGGACGTCCGTGTACTGGCCGATGTGGCGGTACAGCTCGGTCATGAAGGACTGGCAGAAACGCATGATTTCGGCGTCCGAGCGTCCGCGGGGGTCGAAATCGGAGCCGCCCTTGCCGCCGCCGATCGGCATGCCGGTCAGGGCATTCTTGAAGATCTGCTCGAAGCCAAGGAACTTAATGATTCCAAGGTTTACCGAGGGGTGGAATCGCAGGCCACCCTTATAGGGGCCCAGCGCCGAATTGAACTCCACCCGGAAGCCGCGGTTGATCTGGAAGCTGCCGGCGTCGTCCGTCCACGGCACGCGGAAGATGATCTGCCGTTCGGGCTCGCAGAGCCGCTCGAGGACAGCTCCTTCAAGGAACTCCGGGTGGCGGTCGTGCACCGGTCCGAGACTTTCAAAGACCTCGATGACTGCCTGGTGGAACTCCATTTCGCCGGGATTCCGTGCCAGCACCGTGTCCCGGATGACTTCAAGCCGTGCGTCCACTGCAACTCCCTAAACTCTGGCGCCCCTCAGCGGGCGCCACAAACAAGCCTTTCCATGGTTGCACTGCGCCTTGCGGGAATTCTAAATGAAGCACTGACAGGCAGCCCGTATGACGCGAATGGCTGAACCTTCGTGGGCTCCATGCATTACCCCGTCAACCCGGCGGAGCGGGGTCCTGCCGTTCGTCGTCCTCGAGAGATTGTTGCTATCCAAGGCCGGTGCACCAGAAGGAACAGGTCGCAGCCGATATTCCGCGCATTAGAGTCTGCTGCTTGGGAAGAGCAGGCAGCAGAC
>NZ_CAKKMM010001384.1:0-1339 GCF_918698205.1 Microbacterium sp. Bi128
GGTCCCCAGCGGATCCCGGATCCGGATCGACTACCCGGACGCGGCAGACGCCACCGGCCGGCCCGTAGTGGCCGTCAAGCTGCAAGAGTGCTTTGGCTGGGCCGAGACGCCGCGGCTGGCCGACGGGCGCGTGCCGGTGCTGTTCCATCTGCTCTCGCCGGCCCGCCGGCCCCTGGCCGTGACAGACGATCTCGCATCCTTCTGGTCCGGGCCCTACGCCCAGGTCCGGGCCGAAATGCGCGGCCGCTATCCGCGGCATCCGTGGCCTGAAGACCCATGGACCGCACCCGCGACAGCCCGGACCAAGCCGCGGAACTGACGCCGGACCAGCAGCCCGGCGCTGCCAACTGACCCCTCGCGCCGCCCGGGCAACAGGGGCATGATGAAGGAGCACGACACCGGCGGGCCTCCCGGCCCGCGGGACGCCGGGCAAACAGGCCGGTCAAACGGGCGGGTCAAACCTGCCCGTCAAACAAAAATCAGCCACGCGATGAAGAGTGATGGCCATGCACCTTGCGTTCGTCTCCATTCCCGCCTACGGACACGTGAACCCGACCCTGCCGCTGGTGGCGGAGCTCGTGGCCCGGGGGCACAGGGTCACATATTTCACGTCCGCCGACTTCGGACCGCTGATCCGCAAGGCCGGCGCGGACTTTCACGCGTCCGGCGGGAACTGGATGGCATCGCTGCCCGCCCTGGGGCCCGGGCAGCGGGCACAGGCGCACCTGATGCTGCCGATCATGCACCGCGTGTTCGAGGACCTCAGAACCAGCTTTCCGGCGTTGGTCGATCAACTCCGCCAGGACCCGCCGGACGCTATCTGCTTTGACGCGATGACGCTTAGCGGCAGCATGGCGGCGGAAAAGATCGGTGCCCCGGCCATTGCCCTCATGCCCACCTATGCCACCAACGAGCACTTCTCGCTGAGATCGCTGATGCCTGCCCCGCCACCGGACGGCGCCGATGAGATGGCCAAGGTTGCGCTGGCCATGGGCCGATTGCTGGCGGAGTTCGCGGCCGGGCAGGGCGTGCGGACACCGCGGATGTTCGATGGTCCGCCTGCGCCGTTCAACATCGTGTTCCTACCCCGCGAATTCCAGCCCATGGGGGCGACCTTCGATGACCGGTTCCGGTTTGTGGGTCCCAGCGTCGGCGGCCGGGATACCGACGGCGAATGGGAGCGTGAGGGAACGGGACCGCTGTTGTTTATTTCGCTGGGCACCACCCCGCTGAACCGCCGGCCGGACTTCTTCCGGATGTGCCTTGATGCCTTCGGCGGAAGCGAGTGGAACGTCGCGATGGCCGTTGGGGACCAGACCAGCCTGGCCGATCTCGGAAC
>NZ_CAKKMM010001385.1:0-1338 GCF_918698205.1 Microbacterium sp. Bi128
GTGCTGACCCGTCCGGAGCATCGACGCCCAGCAGTTCCAGCGCCCCGGGCGCCCCGGCGGCCGGACACGCGCCCCCCGCCACGCCGCCCGCCGTCGGCCGCGACGGCATCCTGCCGACCCCCGGGCAGCGGCCCGGGGCGCCGGGGCTGCCCGGATCACCCGACCTTCCGGGCGGCGGCGGAAACGCAGGCAAGGATCTGCCGCGAGTTCCGGGCCACATCACGCCAACCCTGCCGGGCGTCGTTCCGACCAAGGCGCCCGGCCAGCCATAAGCCGACCTTAAAGCCCTTTGTTAACCCGGTTGAGCTATCACTTAGGGCGGTTCTGAGCGCTCAGAACGACCCAAAGTGATAGCGCAACGGGTTGGTTGGCGGGGGGGTTGGTTCGCGGCGGCTCGAGTTGGGCTGTTCCTGCTGTTTAGGCCAGGACCTGCCGCTTCGAAGAGATGACGCCGGTGTCGAATCCGGCAAGGTGCAGGCCGCCGTGGAACCGGGCATGCTCAATCTTCACGCAGCGGTCCATCACGACGTCGAGTCCGGCGGCCTCGGCCTCCTTGGCAACGTCCTCGTGCCAGGAGCCCAGTTGCAGCCAGAGGGTCTTGGCGCCGGCGGCAATGGCCTCGTCCAGGACGCCGGGCAAGTCGCCGTGCTTGCGGAACACGTCCACAATGTCCGGGCTTTCCGGCAGGTCCGCGAGCGACGGATACGTCGGCTGACCCAGGATTTCCTTCACCACCGGGTTCACGAAATAGACCTTGTACCGGGTGGAGGACTGCAGATAGGTGGCCACGAAATAGCTCGCGCGCGAGGGCTTGTCCGATGCGCCCACAATCGCGATCGACTTCGCCTGCCGCAGCAGGTTCAGGCGCTCCGGCGCCGAGGGGCCGGTCCAGGTCCGTTCTTCAACACTCATCAGTTCGCTCCGATCGTGCAGGCTTCAGCCTCTGCGGATGCATCCGGGGCTGCTGCTTCCGAGGCGGCGTCCAGTGCCTGGTCCAGGTCCCAGAGGATGTCATCGATGTCCTCGAGGCCCACGGAGATGCGGACCAGGTCCTCGGGGACACCTGCCGCCTCGAGCTGTTCGGGGCTCAGTTGCTGGTGGGTGGTGGACCCGGGGTGGATGACCAGGGTCCGGGAGTCGCCCACATTGGCCAGGTGTGAGGCCAGCTGCAGGGACTCGATGAACTTCTGCCCCGCGGCCCGGCCGCCCTTGACGCCGAACGAGAACACCGAGCCCGGACCCAGCGGCAGGTACTTCTGCGCCCGCTCGAAGTGCGGGTGCGAGGGCAGGCCGGAGAAGTTCACGTAGGCCACGCGCTCGTCCGCTTCCAGCCATTCG
>NZ_CAKKMM010001386.1:0-1334 GCF_918698205.1 Microbacterium sp. Bi128
GCGCAACTGCGTCCGCCCGCATGACACGGTGGCCCGGCTCGGCGGCGACGAGTTCGCGGTGCTGCTGACCGAATGCCTCAACGCGGACGCGGTGGCCAAACGGATCGCCGAGTCCCTCTACGCCCCCCTGCGCGTGGGCGGCTCCATGGTCCGGCCCGGCGTGAGCATGGGACTGGCGTCGAAGTCGGGGCAGACGCTGGACGGCGCGGAACTGCTGCGGCAGGCCGACGCCGCCATGACCGCCGCGAAGGCTGCCGGGAAGAACAACTGGATGCGGTTCCGGCCGGAGATGCTGAACACCGCGGCCCACAAGGCCGACGGCGATTCCGGGCTGCGGCGCGCCGTCGAACTGGGCCAGATCTCGGTGCACTACCAGCCCGTGGTCTCTCCCGGCATCGGTTCGGTGGTGCAGTTCGAGGCGTTTGCGCGGTGGGAACGGCACGGGCGGCTGGTGCCGCCGAACCAGTTCCTGCCCGTCGCGGAGCAGAGCGGCCTGATCCGCGAGATCGGCGACGAGGTCCTGCGCCGTGCCTGCGCCGAGATCCGGCCCTGGCTGGCCGGCGATCCTGCCTACAGCGTCGCCGTGAACGTCTCGGGCCTGCAGTTCCAGCACCGGGACTTCGCCGCGGACGTGCTGGCGATTGCCGCGTCCACGGGCGTTGACCCGCGCCAGCTCACCCTTGAGCTGACGGAGAGCGTGTTCTTCGACGCCTCCTCGGACGTGCTGGGCCAGCTGCGGCAGCTGCGCGGCGCCGGTGTCCGGATTGCCATGGACGACTTCGGCACCGGGTATTCCACGCTCGGCCGGCTCCAGGAACTGCCCCTGGACAAGGTCAAGATCGACCGCTCCTTCGTGGCCATGATCAAGACCGGCCAGGAACAGCTCCCGTTCTTCGCCACCATGATCAGCGCAGCGCATGCCCTCGGCCTGAAAGTCACGGCGGAAGGCATCGAGACGCCCGCGCAGGCCAAGTACCTGATGGACCGCGGCTGCGACTCCCTGCAGGGCTACCTGTTCGCCAAGCCGGCCCCCGCCAGCCACCTGGCCGGGACCATGGAGAGTGCCCTGAACGCCTTGGACAAGGTCGACGCCGCGCGGTAGGCAGGCGGGCCGGCTGACGTCAGGCCGGCCGCTGGCCGTCGGGGCGGGTCGCGTTATCGCCGCCATACTCCGCCACACTCCGCCATTGGACGCAAACGGCCGCTAAGCCTCATGGCTTAGCGGCCGTTCGTGGCACTTCGTTGGATCGTCCGGGCCTGCCCCAGGTATCAGAGTCCCGGCAGGCTCCCGGCCCTAGCGCTTTTCGCAGGCAATGCCGTCGTTGTCGCGGTCG
>NZ_CAKKMM010001387.1:0-1332 GCF_918698205.1 Microbacterium sp. Bi128
CCATCAGGATTGCCTACCATGCGCGGCCGGTATACGCCCCCGATTCGGAAATCCGGGACAACCTCAACCGCTACCAGGCGCAGCTCGAACCGATCCGCCGCGTCGTGATGGTGGGGCTTCCCATCCTCTTTGGCCTGTTCGCCGGCAGCGCCGCGGCCAGCCAGTGGCAGAAAGTCCTCCTGTTCCTGAACCAGGAGGCATTCGGCCAGAACGATCCGCAGTTCGGGCTCGACATCAGCTTCTACCTCATGACTCTTCCCTTCCTCGGCTTCGTCACCGGGTTCCTCATCAGCGTCACGGTGATCGCCGGCCTTGCCGGCATCCTCACCCACTACCTCTACGGCAGCATCCGGATCATGGAACGCGGGATCTTCACCAGCCGCGCCGCACAGATCCACCTGGCTGTCACGGGCGCCGCCTTCCTGGTGCTGATGGGCCTCAACTTCTGGCTGGACCGCTACTCCACGGTGCAGAATAACGGCGGGCGCTGGGCCGGTGCGCTGTACACGGACGTGAACGCCGTCATTCCGACCAAGGCCATCCTGGCCGTGGCCGCGGCCATCGTCGCCGTGCTGTTCATCGTCGCCGCGGTCATCGGCAAGTGGCGGCTGCCGGTGATCGGCACCGCCATGCTCATCATCACGGCCATCCTGGCCGGCGGCGTCTACCCGTGGGTCATCCAACAGTTCCAGGTCCGGCCCTCGGAGCAGACGCTGGAGAACGAATACATCAAGCGGAACATCGCGATGACCCGTGCCGCCTACGGCCTGGATAAGGTCCAGGAAAAGCGGTACAACGCCACCACCAACGCCACCACCGGCGCGCTGGCCCCCGATGCGCAGACCACCGCCAACATCCGGCTGCTGGATCCGAACCTGATCTCGGATGCGTTCTCGCAGCTCGAACAGTACCGGCCCTACTACCAGTTCCCCAGCGCCCTGAACGTGGACCGCTACGAGATCGACGGCAAGATCCAGGACACGGTCATCGCCGTCCGCGAACTCAACCCGGACGGGCTCGCCACGAACCAGCAGTCCTGGCTGAACCGGCACGTTGTCTACACCCACGGCTACGGCGTCGTCGCCGCCAAGGGCAACAAGTTCACCGTGGACGGCAAGCCGGACTTCCTGCAGGCGGGCATCCCGTCCACCGGCGCGCTCGGCAACGATTCGACCTATCAGCCCCGCGTCTACTTCGGCCAGGACTCGCCCGACTACTCGATCGTGGGCGCCCCGGACGGTGCACCGCACCGTGAGCAGGACCGGCCCGCGGCCAAGGAAGGCGACGGCGAGACGCAGTACACCTTCACCGGCAACGGCGGCCCGAACGTGG
>NZ_CAKKMM010001388.1:0-1329 GCF_918698205.1 Microbacterium sp. Bi128
TGGCCCCGCACGACGTTTCCGACGGGATCGGGCAGGGTAGCGAGGTTTTCCAGTGCCCCGGTGAGGGCGGTGATGCGTGACTCGGTCAGCGTCAGGCGGTCCAGCAGGGCGGCGCTGGTGCCGGCGGCCCGGCCGGCCGCGACGTCCTTGGCGTTGGCGGCCAGGATCTGGTGCTTGTGATCCACAAGCGCCTTGCCGACGGCGCGCAGGCCCCGGTCCTTCCAGGCCCGGTTGGCGCGTGCCATCCTGTGGGCAGCGTGGCGTGAGCGGTCTGCGACCGCGTGGACGGCTGCTTCGGTCTCCGTTGCCGTGCCAGGGGCCGCTGCCGGATCCGGCGCCGCCGCGAACCCTTGGGCGGGCGCGGCGTTACCGGCGGGAACGGTGCCGGCAGGCACATCAGTCACGGCAGCGGAAGTCAGGGCCTCAGTCATGCTTCCAGTTTAGGCGTCGGGGGAACCTAGACCAGCACCAGGTCGTCAACATGAACAACTTCGCGGTCATATCCGCGGCCCAGTGCCTTGCCGAGCTCATGGGTGGAGCGGCCCAGCATCTGGGGCAGCTCGGCGGCCGAATAGTTGACCAGCCCGCGGGCAATCACCGTGTTGTCCAGGGACACCATCTCCACGGCGTCGCCGGCCTCGAAGTCGCCCTTCACCGCGGCGATTCCGGCCGGCAGAAGCGAGGTGCGGCGGTCGCGGACGGCCTTGACCGCGCCGTCGTCGAGCACCAGGGTGCCGCGCACGGATGCCAGGTGGGCCAGCCACAGGAGCCGGATCGGCTTGCGCGCGCCGTTGACGGAGAACCATGTGCCCACGTCCTCGCCGGCCAGCGCGGCGGCCGCATTGGCCGTGGATGTTACGAGGGCGTGGATACCCGACCCCGCGGCGATGCTGGCGGCTTCGACCTTGGTGACCATGCCGCCCGTGCCCACACCGGCCTTGCCGGTGCTGCCGATCGAGACGCCGTCGAGGTCGTGGGGGCCGGAGACGTGCGGAATCCGCTTGGCGCCGTGCGACGGCGGACCGTCGTACAGGGAGTCGACGTCGGAGAGCAGCACGAGCGCGTCGGCGCGGACCAGGTGAGCCACCAGGGCAGCGAGGCGGTCGTTGTCGCCAAAGCGGATCTCGTGGGTGGCTACGGTGTCATTTTCGTTGACCACCGGGACAACGCCGAGGTTCAGCAGCCGGTCCAGCGCGCGGAACTCGTTGGTGTGCTGGCTACGGCGCATGAAATCATCGGCGGTCAGCAGCACCTGGCTGACGGTGACACCGTGCGCGCCGAAGGCGTGGGTGTAGCGGGCCATCAGCAGGCCCTGACCCACACTGGCGG
>NZ_CAKKMM010001389.1:0-1328 GCF_918698205.1 Microbacterium sp. Bi128
CCTTTGAGGTCGGCACCGGCAGACGGCGTGCCGGCCAGCTTCGACCAGTGCCGGCGCATCGTGAACGCGTCCAGCAACGCCTGGGTGGGGTGCTCGTGGGTGCCGTCGCCGGCGTTGATGACGGCGGCGTCGATCCAGTCGGTCGCGGCGAGCCGGTGCGGGGCGCCGGAGGCCCAGTGCCGGATGACGACGGCGTCGGCGCCCATCGCGGCGAGGGTCTGGGCGGTCGGCAGCGTCACGTAGAGCGCATTGTTGCCGAACGCGGTCCCGGCGTCGAACAGCCCCCGGACGGTGAAGCTCTGGTCCCCGAGGGTGAACGTCGAGCCCACGCTGAGGCCGTTCTTGGTGGCCAGGGTGGTGCCCAGCAGGGCGCCGGTGGACGCGGCGGTGTAGTTGCCCAGGCCGGTGCCCTGCGTCAGCTGCAGGGCCTTGCCAGTGGAGTCCACCTCGGCGCCGATGCCCGTTGCCGTGATGGGCAGCGAGAACGCCGGCGCGGCCTGCGCGGTGCTGCCGGTACTGCCCGAGGTGCTGCTTCCGGAGGCGCCGGTACTGGCTTGGTTACGGTTGCCGAGGGTGCCGGCGTCGACGGCGGCCGTGAGGCTCGTGGTGACGGAGGTGGCCGACTGGCCGCCGGGGCCGCCTTGGCCTGTCCGTCCTGACGCGGCCTCGGCGGCAATGTCAGCGGCGTTGCGCAGGCGCAGGGCCTTGGTGCCGACCACGCTGCTGACGTTGGGGACGGCCGCCGCCGTCGCTGCCTGCGCCGAGGTCAGCGGCTCGCCGCCGCCCTCGAAGCCCTGGCCGCCGGCGGGGTTCACGGTCAGGACCGTGCCCACCGAGGCGTTCAGCTCGGCAACCTTGCCGGTGACGGCCTGGTTGGCCACGAGCAGGGCCAGGGCAAGTCCAATGGCTACGGCCAGCACCGCCACCACAGCGGCGGTCCTGACCTTGTTTCGAAAGGCGTTGCCTACACTCCGGGCAAGAACGCTCACGGTGCTCCTAGTTTTTCTTGGGTGTCTCTGGGGGTATCTCCTGCCGGACCCGATGCCCGGCGCTGGTCCCACAGTGGTACGGGCCGCTGTGCGAACCTCCCCGCAAAGCTATGTCTCCGCTGTGAAGCGCCTCGCCGCAGGCAAGGTCACCGCCAAGGTCCCAGCCGGCGCACCACCGCCAGCGCATCACGGCCAACGCAAAAGCCCCGGCCCTCCCTTGCGGGAGAGCCGGGGCTCTGTACTCTGGCGCGGCCGGTGAACCGGACGCCCAGATAAGGAACTACTGCTTGGTGATCGGGCCGAGGACCGGATCGTTCTCGTACGCCGTGTGGACGTTGT
>NZ_CAKKMM010001390.1:0-1326 GCF_918698205.1 Microbacterium sp. Bi128
GCACACCCGCATCCGCGCCGTGGTGCAGAAGGCCTTCACCCCCCGCCGGTACAAGGCCCTGGAACCGTTCATCCGGCAAAACGTCGTCGGACTGCTTGAAGAAATGCTGGCCCGGCCGGAAGGCCGCGGCGACATGGTCAAGGACCTTGCTTACGACGTCCCCACCATCACCATCCTCACCCTGATCGGCGCAGACGTGGCCCAGGTCGACACCTTCAAGCGCTGGAGCGATTCCCGCGCTGCCATGACGTGGGGCGACCTCTCTGACGACGAACAGATCCCGCACGCCCACAACCTCGTGGAGTACTGGCAGGAATGCCTCCGGCTGGTCAGGGTGGCTCACGAGGAAGGCGGCGACAACCTCACCGCGGACCTGGTCAAAGCGCAGCAGGACGGCGCCGAAATCTCCGACCACGAGGTCGCTTCCGTCCTCTATAGCCTGCTCTTCGCCGGCCACGAGACCACCACCACGCTGATCTCCAACGCCCTCCGCGAACTCCTGGCCCGCCCCGATCAGTGGAAGCAGCTGGTGGAGGACCCGAAGAAAATTCCCGCCGCCATCGACGAAGTCCTGCGCTACGCCGGCTCGATCGTCGGCTGGCGCCGCAAGGCCCTCAAGGACGCTGAAGTTGGCGGCGTCGCCATCGAAGAAGGCGCACAGTTGCTGCTCCTCATGGGCTCAGCCAACCGGGATGACACCAAGTTCGACGCCGGCGAGGACTTCGACATCACCCGCCCCAACGCCCGCGAGCACCTGTCCTTCGGGTTTGGCATCCACTACTGCCTGGGCAACATGCTCGCCAAGCTTCAGGCCAAGATCGCCCTCGAGGAAGTGGTCCGGCTCGTCCCGGAGCTGCAGCTGGAGCATCCGGAAACCATCTCCTTCCGGGAGAACCTCTCCTTCCGCGTCCCCGAGACCGTCCCCGTCACCTGGAAGGCCTGAGAAATATGCAGAGCAACGAATACGTCCAGTTCTTCGACGGCGGCATCGAACCGAAGCTCGAAAACCTTGGCGGCAAGGGCGCCTCCCTGGTCACCATGACCTTCGCCGGCATGCCCGTCCCGCCCGGCTTCGTGGTCACCACCGCGCAGTTCGATGCCTTCATGGAGGAAGCCGGGATCACCCGGGACATCCACCAGCTCCTTGCAGGACTGGACCCCGAAGACATGGGCCAGGTGGATAGGGTGTCCGCCGCGATCCGGGCGGACATCCGCTCCCGCGCGGTGCCTCAGGCCCTGCGCGAGCTCACCGTCGCCGCCTACGAGTCCCTGATGTCCCGCTTTGAGTCGCCGGTCCCGGTGGCCGTTCGCTCCAGCGCCACCGGG
>NZ_CAKKMM010001391.1:0-1324 GCF_918698205.1 Microbacterium sp. Bi128
GGGGTCACCGAGGCCGGTGTGGATCGCGACGCCGATGCCCCCGCCTGGACGGTCGAGTTCGCCGACGGAGCAGAGGTGTCCGTCGCGGTGTCCGACGGCAGCGTCGTGCGCTCCGCGGGCTGACCGGCTCGGATTCAGTCAGAGTCGATGGCTCCGGGAGCATTCGGTGTCCCGAGGTCGAACTGACGGCCATTGGTTTCGAGTTGTGCACAATTGAATTGCGTGCAACCATTACACCATGCCCGCCGTCGACTCGCTCGTGTGCTTCGCCCTCTACGCCGCCAGCCGCACGACCACGCAGGCGTATCGCGTCCTGCTCGACCCGTGGGACCTCACCTACCCTCAGTACCTCGCGCTGGTGACACTGTGGAGCGACGGCGACCAGACGGTCAGCGGACTCGGCGAGGCCCTGCAACTGGACTCCGGCACGCTCTCCCCCATGCTCGCGCGCATGGAGACCGCGGGGTACGTCACGCGTGAGCGCCGCACCGACGACGAACGCGTCGTGACGGTCTCGCTCACACCGCGCGGTCGGGAGATGCGCGACGAGCTCGCCCACGTCCCGCGGTGCATCGCCGTCGGATCGGGGATCGCCGACGCCGACAGCGCGCACGAGCTGATCCAGGCGCTCCAGCAACTGACCGTGGCGATGCGCGATCTGCGCGACCACCCGCGGACCGTGCTGGATGCGATCGGCGCCCCTCGACCCACCGTCTGACCCCCGTCGACAGCCTCCTCCGTCCACCAGAAAGGAACCACCCCATGGACGTCCTCTACACCGCAGAAGCCCTCTCCACCGGCGAGGGCCGCAACGGCCACGTCGTCGCCGGCTCTCAGATCGACCTCGACGTCGCCGTCCCGAAGGAGATGGGCGGATCCGGCAACGGAACCAACCCCGAGCAGCTGTTCGCCGCCGGTTACGCCGCGTGCTTCCACAGCGCGCTGCACGCCGTCGCCCGCGGCCACAAGGTGAAGCTCGAGGACTCCTCGGTCGGCGGTCGCGTGCAGATCGGCCCGAACGGCCAAGGCGGCTACCAGCTCGCCGTTCTGCTCGAGGTGGTGCTGCCCGGCGTGGAGCACGACCTGGCCCAGCAGCTCGCCGACGAGGCGCACCAGGTGTGCCCCTACTCCAACGCCACGCGCGGGAACATCGAGGTCACGGTCACCGTCGCCGAGGACTGACACCGACGCAGCGAAGGGGGCACCGGCGAGTCGGTGCCCCCTTCGCGCTTCCCTACAGGCGGCGCATCGCCGCCCGACGTAGGGTGACAATCGTGATCCGCGTCCTGGTCGTCGACGACGAAGCACTCGTGCGCTCGGGGTT
>NZ_CAKKMM010001392.1:0-1322 GCF_918698205.1 Microbacterium sp. Bi128
CGTTGAGCCGGTTCACGGCCGCGTCGGCCGCTTCCGGCGAAACAATGGCGACCATGCCCACGCCCAGGTTCAGGGTGCGCTCGAGGTCGGCCAGCGGGACGTTGCCGAGCTCGGAAACCAGCTTGAAGATGGCCGGGAGCTCCCAGGTGGAGCGGTCGACGGTGGCCAGCAAGCCCTGCGGGAGGACGCGGGCGAGGTTGGCTGCGAGGCCGCCGCCGGTCACGTGGCTGAAGCCGTGGACGGCCTTGCCGCCCGCGGAGCCGTTCACCGGGAAGGTGCGGGCGAGGTCCAGGCAGTCCGCGGCGTAGACGCGGGTGGGCTCGAGGAGCTCCTCGCCCAGGGTGCGGCCTAGCTCGGAGACCTGGCGGTCCAGGGCCCAGCCAGCGTGGTTGATGACGCGGCGGACCAGCGAGTAGCCGTTGGAGTGCAGGCCGGAGGAGGCCATGCCGATCACCACGTCGCCGGCGCGGACGCGGTCCGGGCCGAGCAGCTGGTCGGCCTCGACAACGCCGGTGGCGGCACCGGCGACGTCGTACTCGTGTTCCCCGAGCAGGCCGGGGTGTTCGGCGGTTTCGCCGCCCACCAGGGCGGTGCCGGCGACCGAGCAGGCGGCCGCGATGCCGCGGACGATGTCGGCGATGCGCTCCGGGACCACCTTGCCGCAGGCGATGTAGTCGGTCATGTACAGCGGCTCGGCGCCCACGACGACGATGTCGTCCACCACCATGCCGACGAGGTCGTAGCCGATGGTGTCGTGGATGTCCATGGCCTGAGCGATTGCCACTTTGGTGCCGACGCCGTCGGTGGAGGTGGCCAGCAGCGGGCGCCTGTAGGTAAGCAGCCGGGAGACGTCGTAGAGGCCAGCGAACCCGCCGACGCCGCCGATCACCGAGGCGTTGTGGGTGGCCTTGACGGCGTCCTTCATGAGTTCGACGGCGCGGTCTCCCGCTTCGACGTCGACGCCGGCGGAGGCGTAGGTGATGCCGGCGTTCTGGGCGGCGTTCATGTCAGCGGCCGGGGAGGCGGAAGTCATACTGGCTCTTTCTTGTCGGCTGTGGTGACGCGGTCGGCATCGGTGAGCAGTTCTTCGAATTCGGAGTCCGGCCCCGGATCGCAGCCGGTGGCGCCGGCCTTCTCGGCCGGATCGTCGGCGATGGAGGTGCCGGGTTCGGCGTCGGACGCCGCACCGGAGGGCGCCGCGGCGGAATCAGCCGCGCCGGCGGCGGTTGGGAGGCCGCCGAGGTCGGTGCGCTCGAGCAGGTTCTTGCCGAGCTTGTCCGCGCCGGGCAGCTCAATCGGGTACTTGCCGGTGAAGCAGGCGG
>NZ_CAKKMM010001393.1:0-1321 GCF_918698205.1 Microbacterium sp. Bi128
GGATGCAGAGGCTCATGATGACCAGCACCGGGATGGTCAGCAGCGTGCCGTGCAGCTCGTCGTAGCCCTTGGACTCCGTCAGGTACGTCGGCATGTAGGAGGTCAGTGCGTAGCCGGCGGTGTTTGCTGCCGCGACCAGGATCATCGCGACGATGAGGGAGCGCCAGTACGCCTTCACGATGCCCACCGGGCCCTTGGAGGCTGTGGTGTCCGAGGCGGTTGCGTCCTTGGCGAGGTTCTCCTGGGCATCCAGGGTTGCCTGGAACTGCGGGGATTCCTCGATCTTGCTCCGGAAGTACACGGCGATCAGGCCGAGCGGGCCGGCAAGGAGGAAGGGGATGCGCCAGCCCCACTGCTCCATGGTGTCCTGGCCGAGGGTCAGCTGCAGCACCGAAACGAGGGCCGCGCCAAGGGCGAAACCGAGGTAGCTGCCCATGTCCAGGAAGCTGGCGAAGAATCCGCGGCGCTTGTCAGGGGCGTACTCGCTCACAAAGGTCGTGGCGCCGGCGTATTCACCGCCGGTAGAGAAGCCCTGGATAACTTTGAACAGGACCAGCAGGACCGCAGCCCAGATGCCGATCTGTGCGTAGCCGGGCAGGAGCCCGACGGCGAAGGTGCTGGCGGCCATGATCATCAGGGTCGCGGCGAGGACCTTCTGGCGGCCGATCTTGTCGCCAAGCCAGCCGAACACGACTCCGCCGAGGGGGCGGGCGATGAAGGTGGCGGCGAAGGTTCCGAGCAGGAACAGGGTCTGGACGGACTTGTCCGCCTCCGGCAGGAATACCGGTCCCATGGTGGTGATCAGGTAGCCGAACACGCCGACGTCGTACCACTCCATGGTGTTACCCACGATGGTGCCGCCGAGTGCCTTCTTGAGCATCGGCTGGTCGACAACGTTGACGTCGGACTCGCGGAGTCGACGGCGACGTAGCTTCGGTTTCTTCACACCCTTGGGTGCGCCTTGGTTGGTTCTGCTGGCGTCGATGACGCCTGCTGAAGAGTCGGTCGTGCTTCGGTCTGTGGGCATTTGGGAAGCTCCTAGGGAGATCATTTGCTTGCGACTTGTAGCTGCCCCGCTCTGGGCAGGCCTTCAATTTTACGGGAATTCTCTGGAGTTTCCGAGTTGTGTGCCGTATGATCGCCCATTTCGGGTGCAAATTGGGGGCAATTCACTAATTTCTTTTGCCCGCTTTCGCCGCGCGGATACTGGGAACCGGCCATCCCGGCGGCGCCGCGCCCAAAATTTTCCGCGCCAGCCCTCGATTGCGGGGGTTTCCGACGGGATTCGGTCCGATCGAAAGTCCGACGGCGGGCGCTACAG
>NZ_CAKKMM010001394.1:0-1321 GCF_918698205.1 Microbacterium sp. Bi128
GTTCAGGAATGAGTGCAGTTGCTCGACCCCCGCAGCGGCCCGGGCCGTGAGCTCGCCCCACTGGTTGGAGACCAGAATGACGATGCCGGCGATGACGCTGCCGAAAACGGCGAGAATGGCCACGAACGAGGCAACCACCGCGAGGGCGCGCGGCCAGCCGTGCCCGGTGAGCCAGCGGACCAGCGGGGAGATCGCTGCGGCCAGGATAACGGCGATGAGGACGGGGATGATGACGAGCGGGATGCGGCTGGCGGCCCAGATGATTGCCCACGCGAGGGCGGACACGGCCAGGACCTGCACGGAGCGGATGCTGGCGCGGCCCAGTCCGTCCGACCAGATGGCTGGCATTGCGTTGCGGGGTTCGATCATAGGGGTTCTCCCGGCGTTCGGACGCGGCGGCTAGGCCCAGCGCAGGGGCTTCGGCCTGGACTGTTGCCACGCATCGTAGAACCGCAAGCGGGCTTCGTTGCCGCGCTGCTGCTCGAGGGCGTGCAGGCGCCCGAAGGTAAATCCGCTGCCGGGGGCATCCGCGGCCTGCCCCGCCAGCACCAGTAGGGATTCCCGGGTGACGACGCTGTCCTGGAAGTCTCCGAGGATCTCCTGGATGCCCTCCGCGGCCCGGGCAACGTTCGTTGCTTGAGTGCCGAAAATGGGGGTAGCCGCCTCTGCGGCATAGCGCAGCCGCTTGGCAGCCTTCCGAACTTCATGCAATGCGGCATCCTGCGGTGTCCCGCCTGTGCCGCCGTCAAGGGACCGGACCGCCGCCTTGAGGCGTTTTCGTTCCGCGGAAACGAGCCGGCCAACCGTCCCCGGCGCATCATTGCCTGCCCCGCCGCTCAGCGGAGGTACCGCAAGGAAGGCATCGAGGGCATCGAGGAGGCGGAAGTAGCGGGCGCTGTCCAGCGCCGCCAGTCCGGCGGCAAGGCCCTGTTGCTGGACAGTGCCGAGGTGCTCCTGGATCTGCTGCGCGACTGGCCCGATCAACAGCTCCGCAGGTTCGGCACTGATCATTTGCGTCAGCCGGGCACGGATGACCTCGGCGTCCCTGGCCTGGCCCACGTTGCCGGCGAGCCACTGGAGCTCGCCCCTAAGGAACCTGGCCGACGTCGTATCTGTGAGCGTTCGAAAGGTTGCCAGTGCCGACCGCAACCGGCGGGCGGCCACCCGGAATTGATGCACGGCATCGGGCGCATTGACCCGGACGCGAGGATCATTCAGCTTCACGGCGCGTATCTGTTGGGATACCTACGAGAGCATGACGTCCGAGGCCGGCCCGCTCGGGCTCGGTTTCGGAACCGTGCCCGGATTCTCCGGATAGTCC
>NZ_CAKKMM010001395.1:0-1321 GCF_918698205.1 Microbacterium sp. Bi128
AGACCAAACTCGTCGAGACCCACGCGCACGCCGTGGACGGCACCTACCTGATCGAGAACCCCGGGTTTGTCTCGGGCGGCAACACGCTGTGGTTTGCCCAGAACGTCCTCGGCGTCAGCCAGCAGGAGTTCTTCGACCGCGCCGCCCGCTCAGAACCCGGCGCCCGCGGGGTCCGCTTCATCCCGGCACTGACCGGCTCCATGGCGCCCCGGTGGAACGACTCCCTGCGCGGGACGTTCGCCGGGCTGTCGATGAACCACGACTCCACCGACATGGCCCGGGCGATCATCGAGGCGAACTGCTTCGCGTTCCGCGACATCTACGACCGGATCGACGCCATGGGCCTGGCCCAGTCGGTCCGGGTCGTCGGCGGCGGGGCCCGCTCCGCGCTGTGGCTCTCGGCGAAGGCCACGCTCTGCAACACCCCGATCCAGAAGGTGCTCACCGAGGAGACCAGCGCCACCGGCGGGGCCCTGCTCGCCGCCGTCGCCGCCGGCACCTTCGCCAGCCTCGAATCCGCCGTCGATGCCGTCGTCGAACTCGACCCGGTCAGCATCGACCCCGACCCTGCCCATGCCGAGGCCCTTGAAATGGCCTACCAGGACTACCGCTCCCTCTTCGACGCCGTCGAATCCATCCCGCAGAAAGAAGCACGCCATGACGCTCTCGTCTGACCTCGACCGCTACCTCTCCCACCCCCTGGTCGGCCTCGACCAGGTCGTCATCGGCGCCGACGTGCTGGACTCCGTCCACGACATCGTCGCCGCCCTCCCGGCCCATAACAGCATCGCCGTCCTCACCGACGAGGACGTCTACACCACCGGCTCGGGTACCCACCTCAAGCCCGCCGTCACGGCCCTCCTGGAAACCCTGGGCACGGTCACCACCGTGGTCCTCCCGGGCCACGTCCACGCCGACGAGACCACCGTGAGCGCTGCGACCGCCGGCTGTGCCGGCGCGGACGTCATCGTCACCATCGGCTCCGGCACCCTGTGCGACATCGGCAAGGTCGCCGCCGGGACCCGGCCGCACGTCGTCGTGCAAAGCGCCGCCTCCGTCAACGGCTTCGCCGATGACCAGTCCGTGCTGCTGATCAACGGCGTCAAGCGCACCGCCCACTCCGGCTGGCCCAACGCACTGGTGGTCGACAGCAACGTCCTGGAAGGGGCGCCGGCACTGCTGAACCGCTCCGGACTCGGCGACATGATCTCGATGTTCACCGCCCCCGCGGACTGGTACCTGTCCTCCCTCGTCGAGATGGACCGCGGCTACTCCGCCGAGGCCGCGACCATGACCCGCCGCCACGGCGCCGAACTCCTGG
>NZ_CAKKMM010001396.1:0-1321 GCF_918698205.1 Microbacterium sp. Bi128
GGTTGAAGACGACCGCCGCGACATTTGCCGGGATCCCATTAGCCCCTGCAACCTGGAAGGAGACGGCCTTATCGGCACCCACGGGCACCGTTTTCCGGGTGTCGAGGAACCGTTGTGGGGCAATCGGGGCAAACGTTCCGGGCAGCTGGGCGGCCGCCTTTCCGGCCTTGATAACGACGTCGTCAATGAAGCTGTCGCCTGCCTGCCGCCGGTGTTCGGCACCGAGTTGCATCTTGGTGACCGCGGTAAAGCCCGTGGCGATCTGCTTGCTGGAATACAGGAGTTTGCCGTCGAAGATCACCTCTACCGTGGAGGAGGCCCCATTTGCGACGACGTGCGTGACGATATGGTGCCAGGTGCCGAGGGGGACATTGACTTTCATCGGGGTGTAGCGGAGGGTTCCGTCGGGCGCCGCGACCCGCAGCCACATCGGGCCGACGCCGCCGTTGGATCGGTAGACGTCTATGAACCGGGTAGTCCCGTTGAAGAAGCGGAAGTACGGGACGTTGTTGCCGGCGACGCCCTCTTTGGTGATGTTGAACCAGCCGTCGGCGTAGACCTCATTGTTTCCGGCAGGAAGTGGTGCGGAAAAATTGGCCACCGACCCGGCATCCGTGGTGACGTGAACAAAGGCTGAGCAGCGGCCCGAGTGCTGCTGGGCCGAGGAGACATCGGCCGTGCCTGTCCCGGCGGTGAATGCGGCGGCGAAGCCTGCGGTGGTGAGGCTTCCGGACTCGAAGTTCGTGGCAATCACCGTTGTGCCAGGGTATTGGTTGGTCGGTTGGGGTGCTCCCGGCTGACAGGTCGGTACGGCGGCGGACGCCGGACTGGCACCGACCGCCAAACCGGTCAACACTAGTAGGTTGAGCGCTGCAATCACGCCCGCTTTATACAGTCGAATCATTGATCTGCCCCCCTGGCATGGCTCCCAGTTAGTACGAGACCCCAGATACTCCGGGATTCGAGGCGCCAAGGAGGTGCTGTGAGAAGCCGACGCACGAGACCGCTCATACTCCGACGGTGCCTGCCCCAAAGGTATCCCCCAGCAACTTGAATAAACCTTGGGCCCGGGGTGATCCCCGGGCTGCCGGCATCACGCCCGCAGCAGCCCCAGCAGCACGGGCACGACGCCGAGGCAGACGAAAGCCGGCAGGGAGCACAGGCCCAGCGGCACCACGAGCTTCACCCCGAGCGTGGCCGCGCGCTGCTCGGCGGCCCTGTTGCGTTCACGGCGGAGCCGGGCCGCCTGGGCATAGAGGAGCGCTGAGGAGGGGGCGCCGGTAAGCGCGGCGAAGGAAAGAGCGTCGCGCAGGGCCTGAAG
>NZ_CAKKMM010001397.1:0-1316 GCF_918698205.1 Microbacterium sp. Bi128
AATTCGCGGCACTGATCCCCCTGGGACTGCGGTTCCTTAGGCCGGCGGGCCGGGCAGTTCCGGATCGTTGACGGGTTCCCTGACGGCTGCCGTGGCAACCGGCTGGGAGTGCGGGTGCCGTTCGATGATCTCGTGGTCGTGCGAGAACTCGGGCTCTGCGTCGAGTTCCTGGTTGAACACCAGGAAGCGGTAGGCAAAGAACCGGACCACGGTCGCGACCAGGATGCCGACCACCCCGGCCAGGAAGAGCATGTTCTTGTCGGTGACTCCCATGCCGTACTTCGCGACGGCGGTCAGGCCGGTGGAGATGCCGATGCCGATCCCGTTGATGATGAGGAACATCACGAACTCGCGCAGCACGTTGGCCTGCCGGCGGTGCCGGAACGTCCAAAAACGGTTCGCAACCCAGGAAAAGACCGTCGCCACGCTGGCCCCGAAGAAGCGGGCCTTGGCCTCGCTGTCGGTCATGGGACCGTGCATCAGGTAAAACGTCAGTCCGTTGTCGATGACGAACGCGATGCCGCCGACGGCACCGAACTTGGCCACTTCGCGCCAGAACAGCGAGGCAAGCCCGCGCATGCGCTCGTTAAGTGTAGTAATCATGACCCTCCGTGGCCTTCTGGAACTGTCGGCCATTGGGCCAAACGCCCATTTTAGCGCCGTTTCCCGGGAGTCCGCCCGCAGCGGCCGCTCAGACGGCTCCCTGCGGACCCGGCGGCGGGCGCCGGGCGGGCGGGTGCGAAACCCCCGTCCCGGCACCGTTCCCGCGCTTGCCAATCCCCAAAAGCCGGGTTCCCGTGAGGTTTTCGGTAGGCTGGGACTTGTGACTTTTCCTGTAATCGGTGTTGTTGGCGGCGGCCAGCTTGCCCGCATGATGGCCCCTGCCGCGACCGCCCTGGGCTTTGAGCTCCGTGTTCTCGCCGAAGGCGAGGACGTCTCCGCAGTCTCTGCCGTGGCTAACGCCCCGGTTGGCGACTACAAGGACCTGGAGCATCTGCTCGAGTTCTCCCGCGGCCTCGACGTCCTGACCTTCGACCACGAACACGTCCCCACGGCGCACCTGCGGTCCTTGATCGGTGCCGGCGTGAACGTCCATCCCGGCCCGGATGCCCTGGTCAACGCCCAGGACAAGCTGGTGATGCGCGCCGCGATCGACCGGCTCGAGCTTCCGAACCCCACGTGGGCCTCCGTCGCCAATGTCGCGGACCTCGTCGCCTTCGGCGAGCAGACCGGCTGGCCGGTGGTGTTGAAAATGCCCCGCGGCGGCTACGACGGCAAGGGCGTGCGCATCGTGTCCTCGGCCGAGGACGCGGCGG
>NZ_CAKKMM010001398.1:0-1316 GCF_918698205.1 Microbacterium sp. Bi128
ACGTGGCAGATACGTACGAGCTCAGGCGGTTCCGCCCGGGCGCGAAGGGCGAGGCGGATTACGCGCAAGGCACGGCGTGGCTGCGCGGGGTCGGGATCGGCTTCTACGACGAGCCGCGCAAAGACGACTTCGCGGACAAGATCATGGCCATGTATCTCGTGGACAACCGTGAAATGACCGGCGTTTACCAGGCCGACGGCGTTGCGGCCCACTCGCTGGCTGCCGACGTCCCGGTGGCGACCTTCGCCACCCTGCGCAAGGACCTGAACATCGGCTACGGCCGTCAGCTCGAAGCCCAGCTGGTCACGGCCGTCACGGTGCGCGGGACCCACCGCCGGCAGGGACTGCTGCGGCGGATGATGACCGAGGACCTTGCCGCGGCGAAGGCGGACGGCGTCGCGCTGGCGGCACTGACCGCCTCGGAGGCCTCGATCTACGGGCGGTTCGGTTACGGTGTGGCCACCTTCGAGCGCAGCATCAAGGTCGACACCGGGCCGCGCTTCCGGCTGCGCCATGCGCCCGCCGGCACCGTGGAGATTGCGGACCGCAAGGTCCTGCTGGAACTGGCCCCCGAGGTTTTTGGTCGGGTCCACGCGTCCATGCCCGGATCGATCTCGCGGCAGGAAGCGTACCGGCTGCGGTCTTCGGGCATACTCGGCCGGGACGGCAGCGAGGACGAGGCAATCCGCTGCGCCCTGCACTACGACGCCGCCGGAACCGTGGACGGCTACGTGTCCTATAAATTCGCCGGGTGGGACGCCAAGCCGTACACCATGGAGATCGTGGACCTCGTGGCCGCGAATGACGCCGCGTACCTGGAACTCTGGCAGTTCCTGGGCAGCATCGACCTCGTGGACCGGATCAGCTGGCAGGATGCACCGGTGGACGATCCCCTGACCTGGGCGCTTGAGGACCCGCGATGCGTCGAGGCATCGGACCACCGCGACATGCTGTGGCTGCGCGTCCTGGACCCGGCCCGGGTGCTGGGGGCCCGGCGCTACTCGGCCGACGGGACGGTCGTTCTCGCGGTCAGGGACAGTCTCGGCTTCGCGGCCGGCACCTTCGCGCTCACGGTCAGCGGGGGAGAGGCCACGGTGCGGCCGGCTCCGGAGGCTGAGCCGGACCTGTCCCTTGATGTTGCGGACCTCGGCTCCATCTATCTGGGCGCCGTTTGTCCCGTGACGCTGAAAGCTGCCGGCCGGATCACCGAGCACACCGCCGGGGGGGCGCTGACGGCGCGCCTCATGTTCGCCGTCGAACGTTCACCGCACTGCCTCACGCACTTCTAGGCCTCCGTTCCGATTTCGGCGCTGAAG
>NZ_CAKKMM010001399.1:0-1316 GCF_918698205.1 Microbacterium sp. Bi128
CCGCGCGGTCAATCCGGCCGTTCGTGACCTTGAGGGAAACCGGCGCCGCAGGGTTGACCTGCTTGGCGCCGGCGGCGGGCGAGACGGCCAGTTCTGCGGGGGCGACCACCGGGACGGCGAGTCCCGGCGTCGTCCGGGCCGGGGACCCGGCCTCGGAGGAAATCCCGGACTGGGCCAGCCCCGGAGCCGCCGCGGCGAAGGCTCCGCCGCCGGCTGCCAGGGCACAGAGCACCCCCAGCAGGGCGATCTTTCGACCGGTACTCCAGGTTTTCAGGGCCATCACAGGACCCGGGCGTTTCCACACGTCATCCTGCCAGCATAAGCGAATTACCTTGGAACCCCGGCCCGATTCGACCACGATCCGGTTACAAAAGTGCCCCCAAACGGTCACAACAAAGGGCCCCGGACCTTCGTCCGGAGCCCTTTGGGAGGGTTCCTAGTAGCGATAGTGACCGGGCTTGTACGGTCCGGCCACGTCGACGTCCAGGTACTCCGCCTGTTCCTTGGACAGCTCGGTCAGCTCCACATCGAGGGCACCCAGGTGCAGGCGGGCGACCTTTTCGTCCAGGATCTTGGGCAGGACGTACACCTGGTTCTCGTATTCCCGCTCGCCCTCGGGCTGGCCGGCCTTCGTGAACAGTTCAATCTGGGCGATCGTCTGGTTGGCGAAGGAGTTGCTCATGACGAACGAGGGGTGTCCGGTGGCGTTGCCGAGGTTCAGCAGGCGGCCTTCGGACAGGACGATAATGGAGCGGCCGCCCTTACCCGTGGCCGGGTCAGCTTCGAAGACCCACTCGTGCACCTGGGGCTTGATCTCGACCTTCTTGATGCCGGGGACCCGCGCCAGCCCGGCCATGTCGATCTCATTGTCGAAGTGCCCGATGTTGCCCACGATGGCCTTGTCACGCATCTCGGCCATGTGCTTGGCCATGATGACGTCTTTGTTGCCCGTGGTGGTGATGAAGATGTGGCCTTCGCTGAGGACGGATTCCAGCTTGGCGACCTGGTAGCCGTCCATGGCCGCCTGGAGCGCGCAGATCGGGTCGATCTCCGTGACGATCACGCGCGACCCCTGGCCGCGGAAGGCCTCTGCTGCGCCCTTGCCGACGTCGCCGTAACCGCAGACGACGGCGACCTTGCCGCCCATCAGGACATCGGTGGCGCGGTTGATGCCGTCCGGCAGGGAGTGGCGGATGCCGTACTTGTTGTCGAACTTGCTCTTGGTGACTGAGTCGTTGACGTTGATCGCCGGGAAGAGCAGCTTGCCCTGCTCCGCCAGCTGGTACAGGCGGTGCACGCCCGTGGTGGTCTCCGCG
>NZ_CAKKMM010001400.1:0-1313 GCF_918698205.1 Microbacterium sp. Bi128
GGAAGAAGGCGTCAAGGTCTTAGACCTCGGCATCGATGGCCGTGTCCTGGCCGCCCTGCAGGACGTCGGCTACGAGAAGCCGTCCCCGATCCAGGCAGCAACCATCCCGCTGCTGCTCGAAGGCCGCGACGTCGTGGGCCTGGCCCAGACGGGTACCGGTAAGACTGCAGCATTCGCAGTACCGGCACTGTCCCGCCTGGCCGAGCTCCACGACCTCAACGGCCCGTCCCGCAAGACCCAGGCCCTGGTGCTGGCCCCCACCCGTGAGCTCGCGCTCCAGGTTGCCGAGGCCTTCACCTCCTACGCCAAGCACATCGACGACTTCACCGTCCTCCCGGTGTACGGCGGCTCCGCCTACGGCCCCCAGCTCGCCGGCCTGCGCCGCGGCGCGCAGGTTGTTGTCGGTACCCCCGGCCGCGTCATCGACCACATCGCCAAGGGTTCCCTGGACCTGTCCGAACTCCAGTACCTCGTGCTGGATGAGGCCGACGAGATGCTCCGCATGGGCTTCGCCGAAGACGTGGAGCAGATCTTCCAGCAGACCCCCGCGGGCCGCCAGGTTGCGCTGTTCTCCGCCACGATGCCGAGCCAGATCCGCCGGCTCTCCAAGCAGTACCTGAACAACCCGGCCGAGGTGCAGGTCAAGTCCAAGACCACCACGGGCGCCAACACCCGCCAGCGCTACCTGCAGGTCATGGGCCCGCACAAGCTCGATGCGCTGACCCGCATCCTCGAGGTCGAAGAGTTCGAAGGCGTCATCGCCTTCGTCCGCACCAAGATGGCCACCGAGGACCTCGCCGACAAGCTGCGCTCGCGCGGCTTCCAGGCTGCCGCCATCAACGGCGACATCCCGCAGCAGCAGCGTGAGCGCACGGTCGAGGCCCTGCGCGACGGCAAGATCGACATCCTGGTCGCCACTGACGTCGCCGCCCGCGGCCTGGACGTCGAGCGTGTCAGCCACGTGGTCAACTACGACATCCCGCACGACACCGAGTCCTACGTCCACCGCATCGGCCGCACCGGCCGTGCAGGCCGTTCCGGCGATGCGATCCTGTTCATGACCCCGCGCGAGAAGTACCTGCTGCGTTCCATCGAGAAGGCAACCCGCCAGCCGGTGGAGCAGATGCACCTGCCCACGGCCGAGACCGTCAATACGTTGCGCCTGGGCAAGTTCGCCGAGCGCATCACGGAGACCCTCGCGTCCGAGGACGTTGCAGCGTTCCGCGACCTGATCTCCTCCTACGAAGAAGAGCACAACGTGCCGGCCTCGGAAATCGCCGCCGCACCGGCCGTCATGGCCCAGGGCGGACAGC
>NZ_CAKKMM010001401.1:0-1312 GCF_918698205.1 Microbacterium sp. Bi128
CCTCCCTCGTGTCGGCCGAGCTGGCCTCCGGATGGAAGGGCGGCATCTACAACTGGGTATCGTCCGGAATCTCCAAACCGATGGGCTTCCTGGCGGTCTGGTGCCAGTTCGCGATGACGATTTTCTACTATCCAACCCTGCTGGGATTCGTCGCGAGCACGCTCGCCTACGTCTTCAACCCGGCGCTGGCCAGCAGCGGCGTGTGGACGGCCTTGGTGATCGTGGTGTTCTACTGGGCCGGCGTGTACGTCTCATCCCGCGGCACGAAGGGTGTGGCGGGCCTGGCCAGCGGTGGCCTGATCATCGGCACCCTGATCCCGGGCGCCCTGCTAGTCATCCTGGGTGTGGTCTTCCTCGGCCAGGGCAATCCGTCCGCCGCTCCGATGACCGCGGCGAATTTCTTCCCCGAATGGGCCGGGCTGGCCAGCCTGGTGCTGATCGTGAATAACTTCCTGTCCTACAGCGGCATGGAGATGAACGCTGTGCACGTGTCCTCGCTGAAGGATCCGGGTAAGGAGTATCCGAAGTCGATGTTCCTGGCCATGGGACTGGTACTGCTGATCTTCATCCTGCCGGCGCTGGCGATCAGTTGGATCGTTCCGGCCGATGAACTCTCCCTCACAGCCGGTGTCATGCAGGCCTTTGACGCGGTGCTGGCCTCCTTCAACCTCCAGGCGCTGACACCGATCCTCGGGATCATGCTGGTTGCCGCCTCCCTCGGCGGCATGCTGACCTGGCTGGCCGGTCCGTCCAAGGGCCTGCTGCTGATCTCGCGTGAGGAAGGATACCTCCCGCCGTTCCTGCAGAAGCTGAACAAGAACGGCATCCAGCAGAACCTCCTGGTGGTCCAGGGGCTCGTCACCACCGTGATCGCGCTTGGCTACGCGCTGATCCCGGATGTTTCCAGCGCGTACTGGATCTTCTCGGTGATCACCACGCAGGTCTACCTGATCATGTACCTGCTGATGTTCGTGGCCGCTGTCCGGCTGCGCCGCAACGACCCGGACCACGCGCGTGGCTTCCGGGCGCCAATGCTGGTTGGGCTCTGCGGCGTCGGTTTTACCGCCTCCCTGGCCGCCCTGCTCGTCGGGTTCGTCCCGCCTTCGCAGTTTGGCAACGGCGATCCGGCCGTCTATTTCCTGATCGTCGCCGGCGGCGCGCTGGGACTGGGCCTGCTCGTGCCGTTTCTCTTTTACAGGTTCCGCAAACCCTCGTGGAAGCTGCCGGAGCAAGACGCTCGGACGGAGGCACCTAGGTCATGAGCACGCATCAGGAGTCCTCGACCAGGCGCAGCCGCTCGGTCGTTGACATA
>NZ_CAKKMM010001402.1:0-1310 GCF_918698205.1 Microbacterium sp. Bi128
GCAGGAAGGAGAGCATGTGGCACTGCGAGAGCGCGGCCAGCAGCAGCTGTTCGGGGTTGTAGCGCTCCCGGTCCCCGTGGAAGGTCGGATCGGCCGAGCCGCGCAGCACCGGCAGCCCGGGGATCTCGACGTCGTGGTCCCGTGAGTAACCGCGGTACGAGGACGTCCCGGCCCCGCGGTTCCCGGTCCAGCGGACGGTCAGCGCATAGTGATGTTCGTCAAGGCTCATGACTCCAGCCTAGAACGACAGAACCCCGGCGCCGCACAGGGGCGGCGCCGGGGTTCCAGGCCTTCGGGGTCCGGTGCCTTGGTCGTTAGCCGACGTCGGCCTGGCGGGCGCGCAGGGCGCGGGCAACGCCGTCGCGGTTCTCCAGCATCATCCGGCGCAGCGCCGCACTGCCCTCCGGCAGCGAGGCCAGGAACTCATCCGTGCGGTCCACCGTGGCCTGCGTGGTCAGCTGGGCCGGGTAGAGCCCGACGACGATCTGCGAGGCCAGCGCGTGGGTGCGGCTTGCCATGATGCCGGGGACGGCCTCGAAGTACTTCTCGGCGTACGGCTCGAGCAGGGACGTGTCCAGGACCCGGGTAAAGCCGGTCACCGCGGAGCCCTGCAGGGCGTTGGACAGATCGCCCTTGACCACAATCGATTCCCAGGCCGCGGCCTTGGCCTCCGGGGTGGGGATGGCGGCCGTGGCCAGGGCCGCCGCGTTCTGGCCGTTGGAGGTGTTGTCGTGCTCCAGTTCCTCGTCGATCCGCTCCTGCCCGGCGCGGCCGCCTGCCACGAGGGAGGCCAGCAGCTCCCACCGCAGGTCCTGGTCCACGCTCAGCCCATCGAGGGAAAGTGAGCCGTCCAGCAGCCCGGAGACCGTGTCCAGCTGCCCGGCGCTGCGGGCCAGCAGGGCGTAGGACTTCACGAACTGGAGCTGGGCGTCCGAGCCGGCCGGCACCGCCGAGGCGAGCTCCCAGAGCTTGTCGGCCGCGGCGACGGCGGTCGCCTCCTGGTGCTCCCCGGCCACGTAGAAGGTCAGCGTGGTGGCCAGCTGCCGGAGCTGGACCAGGATCACGGAGGAATCGGATTCCTCGGCAATGTTGGCGAGGATCAGCTCCACGTACCCGCGGGCCGGGGACTCGCCGTCGCGCGCCGCATCCCAGGCCGAGCCCCACACGAGCGTGCGGGGGAGGCTCTGGCTGAAGTCCTTCAGGTGCGCCGTTGCGGTGGCGAGGGACTTCGGATCCAGGCGGACCTTGGCATAGGCGAGGTCGTCGTCATTGAGCAGGATCAGGTCCGGCTGGGCCAGGCCGGCCAGGGC
>NZ_CAKKMM010001403.1:0-1310 GCF_918698205.1 Microbacterium sp. Bi128
CGCCCAGCCCGAAGGAACACAGGCAGCCGAAATGAACGGGATCCCCATCTCCGACCACCCCCTACCCGTCCGGATCAGCTCCGCGGCCGCAGACCTGGAGACGATCAGCCCCCTGCTGTCCGAGGCGCAGGACGCCGTCCGCGATGTGCCGGGGCTGCTGGAGCTGGCCAAGGCGGCCGCGGCGGCGGCGCCCAAACCCGGGGACGGCCGGACCGCGTTCCTGTGGGAGATTCTGGCCTCCGTAACCGCCGTCGATGTCGCCGCCGGACGGGTGCTGGAACCACACCTGGATGCCGTGGCGATCCTGGCCCAGGCCGGCGACGAGGCGGCACGGCACGGCCGGGACTGCCCGGACCCCGACGATGCCGACTTCGAGGGGGCCTGGGGTGTGTTCGCCGCCGAGGCGCCCGGCCTGCGGCTTGAAGCCAAGGAATCCGCCGACGCCTGGATCCTGCAGGGATCCCAGCCCTGGTGCTCGATCGCCGCCCAACTGGACCATGCCGTACTGACGGCCCGTCTCGAGGACGGAGGCCGGGCCGCCGTCGACCAGCCGGGGACTGCGCGAGATTCCCAGCGGCACAGTCCACTTCGAGGCCGTTCCCGCCGTGCCCCTCGGCGGCGCCGGCTGGTATTACCAGCGCCCGGGTTTCGCGTGGGGCGGCATGGGCGTGGCCGCCTGCTGGCTCGGCGGCGCCGTCGCCGTGGCACGCAGCTTCGCCGACTCCCTGCGGCACGCCGCTGACGGCGGACGGGAACCGGACCAGATTGCGCTGGCCCACCTCGGCGAGATTGACCGCACGCTGGCCGCCCTCACCGCCTACCTGGCCGGCACGGCCGCAAGGATCGACGCCGGCGAACTCTCGGACCGCGGTGCGTGGCAGGAAGCCCTGCGTGTGCGCGGCAGCGTGGCCGCCGCCGTCGAACGCGTCCAGACGCTCGTGAGCCAAAATCTCGGTCCGGCCCCCCTCGCCTTTGACGAGCGCTACGGAAAACGGATGGCCGATCTCGCCCTGTACATCCGCCAGCACCACGCGATGCGCGACGACGCGCAGTTGGGCGCCCTGGCACTGGCCGAAAGCAACCCATGGTGACTTTCACACACAACGACGCCGGGACGTCCGAGGCCGCCTGGGCCGGCAGCCCCGCCGCCAGGCTGCCGGACCTGCCGCTGGATGACGCGGCGCTCGCCGGCCGGGCCTTCATTGTCCTGGCCGCGCACCCGGACGACGAATCGCTCGGGGCTGGCGGGCTGCTGGCCCGGCTGCACGCCGTCGGCGCCACGGTCCGCGTGCTGCTGTGCACGGCGGGGG
>NZ_CAKKMM010001404.1:0-1308 GCF_918698205.1 Microbacterium sp. Bi128
CCCGCGGATCGTCGTCACCCAGCCGCGCCGCGTCGCTGCCCGTGCGGCCGCCCGGCGCCTGGCCGCCCTGGACGGCACCCGGCTCGGCGACCGCGTGGGCTACACGGTCCGCGGGGAACGCCAGACCGGCCCGGGTACCGTGATCGAGTTCGTTACCCCCGGCATCCTCTTGCGCCGCCTCCTCGCTGACCCGGGGCTCGAGGGCACGGACGCCGTGATCCTCGATGAGGTCCACGAACGCGGGCTGGAGACCGACCTCCTCGTTGGCATGCTCGCCGAAGTCCGCCAGTTGCGCGGCGACCTCGCCCTCGTCGCCATGTCGGCCACCCTCGATGCCCCCCGCTTCGCCGCCTTGATTGGAGACGCGCTGATCGGTGCGGCGGCGGACGGAAATGACGACGGCGGCGGGCCGGCACCGGTCATCGACTGTCCGTCCGTGCTGTTTCCGCTGGACGTGGAATGGGCCCCCGCGCCGGCGCCGCGGCTGGATGAGCGGGGCGTGGCCCGGGCCTTCCTGGACCATGTGGCCGACACGGCAGCGGCCGGGCACGCGGCCGCGTTGGCTGGCGGACGGGATCTGGACGCCCTGGTGTTTGTTCCCGGCGCCTGGGAGGTTTCCTACGTGGCTGCGCGGCTCCGCGGCCGGAGCCGCGCCGAGGTTCTGGAACTCCACGGCCAGGCCCCGCCGGCGGAGCAGGACCGCGCCGTCTCCGGGCGTGAGCCCGGCGGGGCTGCCCGGATCATCGTTTCCACCGCACTCGCCGAGTCCTCCCTCACTGTTCCGGGCGTCCGGCTGGTCATCGATTCCGGGCTTTCCCGCGAGCCGCGGCGCGACGCCGGCCGCGGAATGTCCGGACTCGTGACGGTGTCCTGCTCCCGGGCGTCCGCGGACCAGCGTGCCGGCCGTGCCGCACGCCAGGGCCCGGGAACGGTGATCCGCTGCTATGACCAGCGGGCCTTTGGCGCTGCGCCGGCGCACCCGACGCCGGAGATCGCGGCAGCTGACCTGACCGGCGCCGCCCTGGTCCTGGCCTGCTGGGGATCCCCCGGCGGCCGGGGACTGGCGCTGCCGGACGCGCCGCCCCGGGCCGCGATGGACGAGGCCGTCGAAGTGCTGCGGGAACTCGGCGCCGTCACCGCGGAGGGTCACGCAACCGAGGTGGGCAAGACCCTGGCCCGGGTCCCGACTGATCCCCGGCTGGCCCGCGCCCTGCTGGACGGCGCCGCGACGGTGGGCTACCGCACGGCGGCCGAGGCCGTTGCCCTGGTCTCGGGGGACCAGCGCGCACCGGGCGCAGACCTCACCAG
>NZ_CAKKMM010001405.1:0-1307 GCF_918698205.1 Microbacterium sp. Bi128
TGCTGAGGGACGTGCGCCGGGTGGAGGGGACCGACCACTACTCGATCGTCATGTCGGGGGAGGGGGCGCGCGCGGTCGTCGCCGCGGTCCGCGACGGCGCGTAACGCGCGGGGGAGACGACCACGTGCCACGGTGGCCGTGGGGGTGAATTCCACGCCCTCTGGGCCCGATCCGACGGGAGGCGGGTGCGGGACGCCCTACCGTCGGCCGAATGCGTCGTCTCCTTGCCTCCGGTGCCGGTCTCGCCCTCCTCGCCGTCTCGGCATTCCTGGTCGCCGGCGCCCCCGCCACTGCCGCCGTTCCCGACCTCACGGGCCGCTCTTACGTCGCGCTCGGTGACTCCTACGCCGCGGCCTGGGGGCTTCCTCTCGCGGCCACGCAGCCCGGTCCGGGGTGCGATCAATCCGATCAGAACTACCCCCACCTTCTCGCGGCCGAGTTCGGCTTCGCCCTCGACGATCGTTCGTGCGGTGGGGCCGTGATCGCCAACGTCGTCGATACCCCGCAGTCCGTCGGCGGGGGGACCGCACCGGCGCAGTCCGACGCGCTGGATGCCGACACCGCACTCGTCACCCTCACGATCGGCGGCAACGACCTCGGCTTCTGGAACATTGGACAGATGTGCGTCGCGCTGTCGGCCGCCGGGCCGGTCGTCGGGAGCATCGACGGGCAATCCCACGCGACCTGCCGGGAGCAGTTCATCGTGGACACCCCGTCCGGGCCGGTGAACACCCTGTCGACGCAGATCGACACGACGGTGGCGCCCGCTCTGACCTCGGCACTGGCGGCGATCCAGGCGCGCGCGCCCCACGCCAAGATCATCGTCATCGGCTACCCGGCCCTGGCCCCCGACTCCGCGCACACGCCGAGCGGAGGCTGCTACTCCGGCCTGTTCCAGGGACTGGGCTTCCGGACGAACGCGTTCCCCTACACCGACGTCGACGTGACGCTGCTCCACGAGACCGAGACGCATCTCGACGAGGCGATGGCCGCCGCGACCGTAGCGGCGGGAGCGACCTACGTCTCGCTGGCCGCCGACTCCGTCGCGCACACGCCGTGCAACCCGTCCGACTCGTACGTCAACGGCATCACGCTCACCCTGTCGCCGGACAGCATCCCGGTCAGCGGTCTCCCGTTCGGCGGTGTCCGCCGCGGTGCGCTTCACCCGAACGCCGCCGGCGCCGCGTTCGCGAGCGACCAGGCGGCGGAGGCCGTGCGCGAGCTCTTCGCGGCCCCCGACCCAACGCCGACCCCCACGCCGACGCCGACATCGACGCCGGAGCCGACCTCGACGCCCGAGCCGACGG
>NZ_CAKKMM010001406.1:0-1306 GCF_918698205.1 Microbacterium sp. Bi128
GCGTTACGGGCCTTGGTCATTGTGTAGATAAATTCCGCCATGCCTACAAATCTAGTGGTTCGGGCGGGATAACTCACATTCCGTGAGCCCGGATCGGCCACTTAACGGCGTCCGAGGGTTCGGCTCAGTCCCGGACGCCCACGAGGCAGCCGCCGGAGGCCAGACCCGGCAGCACAGTGACGGTGACGGTGCCGGTGCGGATCTGGGCCACGATGCAGTCGCTGCCGTCGCGCACTCCGGCCTCGACGGCGTCGACAGCCAGGCCGGTGGGCGTCCGCCCGGCTGTGACTTCCACAGCGCCGGCCGGAATCCCTGCCTTAACCAACGACGCGCGGATGCCCGCCGTTTCGGGCTGACCGCCGGCGCGGATGGCGGCGTTCAGGACCGCCTCGACCGTGGACTTCATGGCGGATTCCCTGTCGGGTTTCAGGCCGGGTTTCGCCACCGGCGACGTCGTGGCTGCCGGTGCCGGCGACGCAGTGGCTGTCGGTGCCGGTGCCGGGGACGTTGCGGAAGGTGTCCCCTGAGAATCCGCGGCTTCAGAGGCCATGGCTCCGCTGCTGCCGGCCGGCGTCGCACAGGCGGAGGCCGAAAGCAGGAGCACCAAGGTTGCGGCGGCCGGAACGGCCCAGCCGCCGCGACGGGCGTCCCCTCCCGCGGTTCGGGTGGGGTCCGCCCGTCCCGCAGCGATCCTGGCGTGTTGCATCGGGCAATTCTGCCACGCGGCAGTGCCGCGTTCCGGCGTGCCGGTGCCCAGTCCCGGCGTCCACGGCGCTGCCCGCCGGTCTAGGGGATTCAGGCTGCGACCCCTTTCAGTTCTCCGGTTTCCTGGTCCACCTCCTCCTCCTCACCGCTCTCGTCATGGATGAAGGTCCCGTGGTCGTGGTGGTCGGCACCGTGGTCGCCGTCCCCGTCGTCGTCCCCTGGCTGGCTCTGCGGTCCGCCTCCGTCGCCGTCACCGCTACCGGGCGCGTCTGGGGAACCGGATCCGGCGGCCGCCTGGCTTCCGGCTGCGGCTGAGCGGGTGAAGTTGGCAGAGCCCCACATGAGGTCGTGGCCAACTGACTCCGCGTCAATTTCGGCGACGTGGTAGACCCTGCCGTCCTTCTCCCAGCTCCGCATCTTCAGCCTGCCAACCACGATGACCCGCTGGCCCTTCTTGATGCTGCAGCCAATGTTGCCGGCCAGCTGCCGGTATCCCTGGACGGTGAACCAGTTGGTGTTGCCATCCACCCAGGTGCTGGAGCCGCGGTCGTACCGGCGCTCGGTGGCGCCGAACCGGAAGGACGCCGTGGCCACGCCACCG
>NZ_CAKKMM010001407.1:0-1306 GCF_918698205.1 Microbacterium sp. Bi128
CTTGGTGATGGCACCGTCGGTGACGCCCCAGCCCTCAAGGATCTTCTTGTAGGAACCGTCTTCCATCAGTTTGGTCATGGTCTTCTGGACGACGTCCGCCAGGGCCGTGTCCGACTTGGCGACGGCGATGCCCTGGGGAGCAGAATCGTAGACTTCGCCGAGCTTCTCGAGCTGGCCGTTGGTCTGGGTCAGTGCGTAGCCGATGATGGGGGAGTCGGCGGCCATGGCATCGATGCTGCCGTTGACCAGTCGGGTGGTGATGTCCGTCTGGGTCTTGAGGGTCACGATGTTAATGGGCTGCTTGCCCTCGGCGGTGCACTTCTTGTTGCGGTCCGAGAGGTCCGGATCTTCCTGGATGGTGCCGGTCTGCACGCCGATGGACTTGCCGCAGAGGTCATCGAGGGAGATCTTCTTGGGGTTGCCCTTCTGAACGGCCCAGCCGGTACCTGCCTGGTAGTAGCTGACCATGTTCACCGCGGCAAGCCGCTCCGGGTTGATCGTGAAGGAAGAGACCCCGAGGTCGTACTTCGGGCCGAGAGCCGGAAGGATGCCGGTGAATTCGGCCGTCTGGACCTGGACCTTCAGGCCCAGCGCCGCGCCGATCGCCTTGGCGATGTCGACGTCGTAGCCCACGGGGGTCTGGCCGTCGGTGCCGAGGAATTCCGCGGGGGCGTAGGAGGTATCCGAGCCCACGGTCAGGGTGCCCTTTGACTTGATCGACTCGGGCAACATGGCCGCCAGGGTGTCGTCCTTCTGGACCGTGCTGGGGTCAAAGCTGGCCGCGGCGCTGCCCGAAGCGGAAGCCGCGCCGGAGGGGCCGGTCTCGGAGGCGTTCGTGCAGGCCGTCAAGGCCAATGCGCCGACGGCGAGCACCGTGGCGACCTTCATTGCGGGGTTGCTCAGGAGCGAAGGGGAGATCTGCATTTTCTTACCTTTTGTTGCCGGAGGGATGCGTAACGAGGCCGATTTATAGTGTATCGCCGAACAAGAGATGTACGTCACAGAAAACTAAGTTTCACTATTGGATAACTAAACCAGACCCGAATGCAATATCTTTAATGCCCGATCTGTCTGTGATCCCGGATTCCTGTCCGTTTCGCCAGTTCCTGCGGTGCAAGTCCGACGGCCGATTCGCCGGCCCGGCCGGCGTCACGGGCCCCACCCGCATCTTGGGCCTCGCGAGCCCCGCACACTAGCTGCTGATGCCGAGCGACTCCAGCATCGGCCGGAACTTCGCCCACGTCTCGGCGAGCTCAGTCTCGGGAACCGAGCCGTCCACCACGCCGCAGCCCGCATAGAGCCGGAC
>NZ_CAKKMM010001408.1:0-1306 GCF_918698205.1 Microbacterium sp. Bi128
GGATGATGAAGGACGTCTCACCCTGCACGAACGCGAAGCAGGCCGAGACGATGCCCCACGTGATGGCGATGCGGGCCAGCCATACCTTGGCGCCGAACTTGGTCAGGAGCAGGTTGCTCGGGATCTCGAACAGGGCGTAGCCGATGAAGAAGATCCCTGCGCCCAGGGCGAAGGCGCCGGCGCTAATACCCTTGTCCACGCCCAAGGCAGCTTCGGAGAAGCCGACGTTGGTGCGGTCCAGGAAGGCGACCACATACAGGATCACCAGCATGGGCATGAGCCGGCGGGAGGCCTTGGAGATGGCCGATTTTAGGACCGGTGTCTCCAGTAGGTCCCGGGTGGACGTTGTTGTTACGGTCATCAAAAAACTCCTCGTCGAGCAATCAGTGGTATAACTCAGGGGGGTGAATCAGTTGCATGAAAGTGGCCGGATCAGGCCAGTCCAAAACGAGCCAGGCCGGCTCCGGCCGGAGAAAACTAGCGCGAAAAAACCATCATCAGGACGCCGGCCACGCAGGCGAGGATCCCGACGGCGAGGTAGATCTTCCGTCCCTTGCTCCAGGCTGCGAATCCGGACGCGCGGGTTTGGCTGTGTTGTGCCACGAGGCTTCTTCCTTAGTGCATGTAGAGTCCGCCATCCACATTCAGCGTCTGGCCGGAGATGTAGCCGGCGTCCTCGCTGATGAGGAAGGCGATGGCTGCTGCGATGTCCCGGGTGGAACCGACCCGGTTGACCACGAGGTCTTTGGTGAGTTCGTCCTTGCGTTCCTCGCTGAGGGTGCCGCCCATGATGTCGGTGTCGATGGGCCCGGGTGAGATGGCGTTGACCGTGATGTCGTATTCGCCCAGTTCACGGGCCGTGGCCCGGGTCAGGCCGATCACGCCGGCTTTCGCCACGGAGTACGGCGTCTTGGAGAAGGTGCCGCCGCCACGCTGCGCGGAGACAGAGGAGATGTTCACGATGCGCCCGATCCTGTTCTTCACCATGGATTCCGCGACGCGGCGGGTGGCGTAGTGGACGCCGTTGAGGTTGATGTTCAGCACCCGGTCCCATTCGGCGGCGTCGAGTTCCAGATAGGGCACCGGAGAGCTGACGCCGGCCACGTTGGCGAGCGCAACGATCTGCGGCAGTTCCGCCTCGATGGCGTCGATTGCCGCGCGGACCGAGCCTTCGTCGGAAACGTTGGCGCCGGCGCCGAAGGCCTTGACGCGGTGCTCGGCTGCCAGTTCCTTGGCCGCCGCCTTGCAGAGTGCGTCATCGAGGTCGATGATGCCGATGTTCCAGCCCTGTGCCGCCAGGTAGCTG
>NZ_CAKKMM010001409.1:0-1305 GCF_918698205.1 Microbacterium sp. Bi128
GGCCTAAAGCCAGGCTTCACCGCTCGCTTTTGTTGGCGCCGCCGCCCGGACTTTGGTCCGGGCGGCGGCGCTGCTTTCGGGAGAGTGGCCGGGCATCCCGGCGGCGCCATGACGTGGGCAGCCTCGATGTCTGCGGTGTTTCCGTGCCTACCCCGCGGCCCCAGTCAGATTTCCCGCAAGCTCCCGCCGCTGAGTTCCAGGACGCGGTGCGCGTTCCTCCGTGCGTAGTCCAGGTCGTGGGTGACCATGACGACGGCGGCGCCCCGCGCGGCGGCTCGGTCGACGGCGCCCTGCAGCGCCTCGAGGCCGTGCCGGTCCAGCCCGACGGTCGGTTCGTCCAGGGCCAACACCGCCGGTTCGCGGGCCAGGACCGTGGCCAGGGCGAGCAGCCGCTGCCGGGAGGCGGACAGCTCGGCCGGGTGTGCCTCCTCGGTACCGGACAGGCCCACCGCGGCCAGCGCGGCCCGGGCCTTGCCCTCGGCGCCGGCCTTTCCGGACAGTTGCCGGAGTCCGAACGCGGCTTCCCGCAGGACGGTGCGTTCGAAAAGCTGGTCCCGGGGGTGCTGGAACAACAGGCCCACGGAGGCCGCGACCTTTCCCACCGGCTCGCCGGCAATGCTGCGCCCGCAGACCAGCACGTCCCCGGCCGAGGGCCGGAGCAGTCCATTGAAGTGGCGCAGCAGTGTCGACTTGCCGGCGCCGTTGGGCCCGGTCACGGCGATGATCTCGCCCGGGCGCACGGCGAAATCCACGTCCCGGAGGACCCGGTCCTGCGCGCCGGTGCCGTGCCGACGCGGGTCCCGAGCGTAGCCGAACCCAACGCCGCGCAGTTCCAGCGATGCCGGGCCGGGACCGGGCGCCGCGGCAGGCACCGGCCCGGGATGGCGGGCGCCGGCGGCGACGCCGGACCCACTGGCCCCCAGGACGCCGGACCCAATACCGCTCGGCCCAATGCCGCCGGGCCCGCCTACGCCAATCACTCCGGCGCGCTCCAGTTCGGCCGAGCCCGCCAGCTGCGCCGGCGTCCCGGCAGCGGTGACCGTCCCGGCAGCGGTGACCCTCCTGCCGTCGGGCCCGGTCTGAGCGTCAAGAATCGTCCAGTGCGTGGCTTCCCCGGCGAGCCCGTCGGCTGCCTGGCTCAGGAGGACGACGCCGGTCCCGGCGCCGCAGAGGCTGCGGACCAGGGCCTCGACTTGCGCGGCTCCGGCCGCGTCCAGCGATGCCAGCGGCTCGTCCAGGATGAGCACGTCCGGTTCCGTGATGACGGCGCAGCCCACGGCGAGCCGGCGCAGCTCCCCGCCGGAG
>NZ_CAKKMM010001410.1:0-1301 GCF_918698205.1 Microbacterium sp. Bi128
ATCCAGCTTACGGCGCACCACCGGCACCGGCCCGCAGGCTGGCAACGCCGGGCACGCCCGCAGGCAAGGGCAGCGCAGCCGCGATCGGCCGGCGGACACCGGCCGCAGGCAAGGGCAGCGCAGCCGGCATGCGAGGGGTCCGGCCTGCGCTGGGCCGCTTGGTGCCCAAGGTAGGCTCAGCATATGGCTGAAATGCGGCGGCGGACTATGATCGCGGCCGCAGCGGCGGTGACTCTGGGGGCAGTCTCCGCCGCCTGTTCACCGGGCCCCAAGGAGGACGCTGTGAAGAGGCACAAGTACCAATATGGCGAGGACCCCAGCCAGTGGGGTGAGCTCTTCCTCCCGGATGTTGCCGCGCCCAAGGGCGTGGTGGTGGTGATCCATGGCGGGTACTGGCGTTCGCAGTACGGCGCAGAACTGGGGGAGCCCCTTGCCAAGGACCTCGCCGCGCACGGCATGGCGGCCTGGAACCTGGAGTACCGGCGGGCCGGCAACGGCGGAGGCTGGCCCAACACGTTCGCCGACGTCCTGGCCGGCATCGACAAGCTCGGTGAACTGGCTGACGAGCACGGGCTGGGACTGGACCGCGTGGTGGCCCTGGGCCACTCGGCAGGCGGCCACCTCGCCGTCTGGGCGGCGGGACGGCGCCGGCTCGCGGGGCTTGGTGCCCCGGACGCGGACCGCCAGCTGACGCGTCGGGGCGACGACGACGGCGCGGTGCAGCTCACCGGCGTCGTCAGCCAGTCGGGGGTACTTAACCTCGCGGCCGCCGAGCGGCTCAACCTCAGCAACGGCGCCGTCAGCAACTTCCTGGGCGGCTCATCGGAGAAATATCCCAAACGGCATAAATTTGCCGACCCCATGAGTGCGGTGCCGCTGGGCGTGCCCGTATATGCCGTTCACGGCACGGAGGACGATACCGTGCCGGTGAGCCAGTCCGAGACCTACGCCGGCGCAGCCAAGGCCGCCGGCGCGCCGGTCCAGCTGCTCAAGGTCCCGGGCGACCACTTCGCGCTCATCGATCCAAAGGCACCCGCATACCGGAAATGCCGTGAACTCGTGCAGCAGCTGCTGGTCTGAAGTCCGCCCGGCGGCCGGGATGGGGGGCCCCGGTGTCCCCGATGGCATCCCCTGGCCGGCGAAAGCGAATAGACTGGAGCGCAGGTGCGCCGGGAAGTCTGGTCGGCATAGTTCCGTCGACCCCATTTTGAGGACCCCATGAGCGCCCTGCCCCCTTCGCCGACACCCTCTTCACCAACACCGCCTCCTCCTTCGCCGCCCCGCCTCACCATTTTCGGCCG
>NZ_CAKKMM010001411.1:0-1301 GCF_918698205.1 Microbacterium sp. Bi128
TCGCTGGCCTTGTGGCCCTCGATCAGCATCCCGGTCCGTCCGTCCTGGACGGCGCGGGAGAGGCCGCCGACTTTCGTGGCGAGGACCGGCGTTCCGCAGGCCTGCGCCTCCAGCGCCACCAGGCCGAAGGACTCGCTGTAGGAGGGCATCACCACGACGTCGGCGGACCGGTACCAGCCGGCCAGCTCCGGGGCGTTCACCGGCGGGTGGTGGGTGGCGACGTCGTCCATTCCGGCGGCGCTGATCAGCGTCTTGAGGTTGAAGTCCTTGGCGCCGCTGACGGCCCCCAGGATGGTCAGCTGCAGGTCGATGTCCGGGCGCCGGGAGCGCAGGAGCGCCGCCGCCTTGATCAGGATCTGCGGGCCCTTGAGCCGCTGGATACGGCCTGCGAACAGCAGATGGAACTTGCCCGGGGCGATGCCGTGCTGGGCCCTGGCCCGGTTCCTGAAGGCCGGCGTGAAGACGGCCAGGTCCACGCCGGGCGGCGCGACGTCGATGTGGTCGATGTCGGCGTTGTAGTGCGAGACCAGCTCGGCCGCTTCGGTGCCGGTATTGGCGATCAGCCGGGTCGCGCCGTCGACAATCCGGTGCTCGCCGTCCTCACGCCGCCGCGGCTCGGGCTGTTCGCCGGACTCGAGGAGCTGGTTCTTGACCTTCGCCATCGTGTGCATGGTGTGGACGAGGGGCAGCCGCCACAGCTCCGCGAGCTCCAGCCCGGCCACCCCGGAGACCCAGTAATGGGAATGGATGACGTCATACCGGCCGTGCGGCTGGAGCAGCCGGATCCGGTTGATCTCGGCCACCATGCTGTGCAGGAGCCCCGGGAGCTCCTCCTTGGGCAGCTTACGGGGCGGGCCGGCGAGGACGTTGTGCACGCACACGCCCGGGGACGGGTGTTCGACGGCGGGCTGCGTGGCCGAGGTGGACCGGGTGAAGATCTCCACTTCCACGCCGGTCTCGGCGAGGGCCGCGGCCAGCGCCCGGACGTACACGTTCATGCCGCCGGCGTCACCGGAGCCGGGCTGTTCCATGGGCGAGGTGTGCAGGGAAAGGAAAGCGACGCGGCGGATCAGCGACACGGTTCCCCTTTCCTCTGCCCATTTCTTTCTGCCCAATGCATGTCGATAAAACATTACTCCTGAAGTGCCGGCCGGTTCACGGGGCCGTTCGGTTCGCAGACCGGGGCGTGCTGCTAACGTGGCCGCTGTGAACACAACGACAGGACAAGAACCTGCAGCCGGCTGGACCATCCGGGAGGCCCGCCCGGAGGACTGGCCGGGCATCTGGGCGATCCTGGAACC
>NZ_CAKKMM010001412.1:0-1300 GCF_918698205.1 Microbacterium sp. Bi128
AGCCGAGGACCCCGACAAAGATGTTCTGCATCGACACCCCGACCAACAACAGCAGCACGCCCGCGAGAGTCGCGAGCACGCCGATGACAAGGTGGCGGGTGGACCATGAGCGTCCGGGGACCGATCCCATTGAGCTTGCAAACTTTGGGTCGTCCTCATGCAGCTGCTTCTCAAGTTGCTCCAGCAACTTCTGTTCGTGTTCCGAGAGCGGCATCACGACCTCCTCAAGTCTGCCAACGTCCGGGCATGACGTGGCCATTGCCCTAATTCCCTAACGCCCGGGATTCCGAAGTGGTTCCCCCGTCACCGCCATTGGTGAAAAGGGGGTCAAATCAGCTCTCCCGCGCCGGTCTTAGCTGGCCAGGTCGCCCTAACGGTCGATCCAGTAGTCCTAAACCTAGGTATTAATAAGGATAGATTGTTGCGGCCTGTTCTGAAAGACAGTCTTAAGGCCCTTTCGCCGCCGGAACCCTTGGGAACGGGCGGCCCGACGGGGTTCCGGCCGGGTTCACTCAAGGGCGCCCCCGGAATCCAGGAGCCGGGCCGGAAGGACGGACTTGTTGCCGAACTTCCGGGTGACAGCATCGAGGGCTTGTTCGGCGGCCCGCCAGTTGTCGTCCCGGCGGTCAAGACTGAGCTGAAGCGGGGCATCGGCGGCCTCTTCCAGCTGCTCGGCGCGGATGCCGACCAGCCGGACCGTCATGGGCCGCTGACCCACCGATTCCAGGAGCTGCACTGCCACCGCGTACAGGAGTTGGGCGCTGTCGATCGGTGTGCTCACGGTGCGGCTGCGGGTAATAGTGGAAAAGTCGGCGTAGCGCAGCTTGAGCGCCACGGTGCGGGCGTGCATGCCGGCACTGCGGAGGCGCTCCGCCGTCCGGTGCGAAAGGCGCAGCAGCTCCCTGTGAAGCAGCGCGTCATCCGCGGTGTCAGTGGCGAACGTTTCCTCGGCACCAATGCTCTTTTCCAGGCGGACCGGCGTCACGGGCCGCGGATCGATGCCCCAGGAGAGCCGGTAGACATGCTCCCCCGATGCGCCCAGCAGCTTGCGCAGCGAGGGCAGCGGCGACGCGGCGACGTCCGCCACCGTCCTGATGCCCCGGCGGGCCAGCACCTCCACGGTCTTGCCGCCGACTCCCCAGAGCGCACTGACGGGAAGGCTGTGCAGGTAGGGGACGGTTTCCTCCGGCCGGATCAGCAGCAGCCCGTCCGGTTTGCAGCGGGTGGACGCGATCTTGGCCACAAACTTGCTGGCGGCGATGCCCACTGATGCCGTAATGCCCAGCTCCCGGAACACGCG
>NZ_CAKKMM010001413.1:0-1300 GCF_918698205.1 Microbacterium sp. Bi128
AGTTGAACCTGTTCGTCGGCGTCTTCTCCCTCGCGGCCGTGATCTTCTTCATCTTCCAGGAGGATTTCGCCTCCGTGCTGGATGCCTGGCTGATTGGGCTGGTCGCCTGGGTGGCTGCCTGGGGCGGAGTCATGCTGGTCCATTACTTCTGGATCGAGAAGCGCTGGCCCGGCGACCCGTCCCGGCTCTTTGACGCCGTCGGCACCAAACGCCTGCCGGGCGTGAATCCGGCCGGTGTCGCTTCCCTGCTCATCGGCATCTTCGCCACCTGGCTGTTCATGTACGGACTGGTGCCGGCCATGCAGGGGCCCATCGCCGTCGCCCTGGGCGGATGGGACCTGTCCTGGCTCGCCGGGGGACTGGCCAGTGCCGCGGCTTACGCCGTCCTCGGTCCGCGGTTCCACAGGAAGTTCCTGGATGTCCCCACCCCCAGCGAACAGACCGCAGATTCACCTGACGCTACCGGCCTTGCGGTCACATCAACCACGCCCGCCGCCCTCTAGCAGGAGATCAACCCCGTGAACTTCCCCGCTTTCGCCGACACCGCCCATCCCATTACCTGGCCCGAAGGTCATCGTGCCGCGGCGTCCTTCACCTTCGACGTCGACGCCGAATCCTGCACCATCGCCCATGACCCGCAGAGCACCAGGCGCATGTCCCTCATGACGCACCAGTCCTACGGGCCCAAGGTCGCCGTCCCGCGGATTCTGCAGATCCTCGAGCGCCAGCAGATCCAGGCGACGTTCTTCGTCCCGGGTTTCACCGCCGAATGCTACCCGGACGTGGTCCGCCGGATAGCCGACGGCGGCCACGAGATTGCACACCACGGGTACCTGCACGAACCCATGCAAGGCATCGACGCCGCCACGGAGGCGCGGTACCTGGACCGGGGCCTGGATGCCCTGGCCAAGGCCGCCGGCGTCCGGCCGACCGGCTACAGGGCACCGTGGTGGGAGCTCAACTGGCATTCCCCGGCCCTCCTTGCCGACCGCGGGTTCCTGTATGACTCAAGCCTGCTCGACGGCGACGCGCCGTACCGCTTCAGCGTTGCCGAGGCAGACCCCCGCGATCTCGTGGAAATCCCTGTCGACTGGGCTTTGGACGACTGGGAGCAGTATGCCTTCTACCCGGGCGTCACCGGAAGCGGCGTCATCGAAAGCCCGGCCAAGGTCCTCGAAATGTGGACGCTGGAGGCCGAGGCCCACCACGCTGCCGGGAGCTGCTTCGTCCTGACCAACCACCCCTTCATTTCCGGCCGGCCGTCCAAGGCCGTGGCCCTGGAACAGCTGATGGACCGGGT
>NZ_CAKKMM010001414.1:0-1299 GCF_918698205.1 Microbacterium sp. Bi128
TTTAGGAACGTTCTTCTTCGCCGTCTCGGGCTGCCTGCTGGCCGCGCGGCGGGCCTTTGACATAGTGGGCTCGCTCTTGCTGGGGTCGCTGACCGGGCTCGGGGGCGGCGTGGTGCGGGACCTGATCATCGGCGTTACCCCGACGCCTTTCACCCAGCCGGTGCACCTGGTCCCGCCGGTGGCCGCTGCACTGCTGGTCTACTTTTTCGCACGCCGTGTCCAGCGGTTCCAGCGGACACTGCTGGTCTTTGACGCCGGCGGCCTGGCACTGTTCTGTACTACCGGAGCAGTCGCGGCCCTGGACGCGGGCATGAACCCCGTTTCCGCCGCCATGCTGGGCGTCATCACAGGGGTCGGCGGGGGGTTGCTGCGTGACGTCGTCGCCAACCGGGACCCGCAGCTCTTCAACCCCCGGGACATCTACGCCGTCCCGGCCCTACTGGGAGCGGCCCTGATCACAGCCCTGTGGCAGCTGAGCCTGTTCAACGCCGTGGCCGAACTCTGCGTCGCGGCCGTGGTCTTCACCCTGCGGGTGCTCTCCCTGCACTTCCGGTGGCGGGTTCCGCACGCTGCCCGGTCCCGGCACGGCGCGCGGCCGGGCAAGACCTAGCAGGTCGGACCGGCCCGGCGTAGGTTGGGGAAGGCAGGACGCTCGAGCCGGACGAAAGGAGACCTCGTGGCCGCGACCGAACGGATATTGCAACAGTACGAGTCAATCCGCCCGGAACAGGAGGACTTCTACAAGGACCTCCACCAAAACCCTGAGCTCTCACACCAGGAACACCGCACCGCCGCCAACGTGGCGCGCAGCATGAGTTCCTACGGCTTCCAAACGGAGACCGGGATCGGGGGAACAGGAGTCACTGCGGTGCTGCAAAACGGCAACGGGCCAACGGTTTTACTCCGGGCCGACATGGACGCGCTGCCCCTGCAGGAACGGACCGGCGCAGACTACGCAAGCACCATCACAGCCCTGGACCAGGGCGGGGACCGTGTGCCCGTCATGCACGCCTGCGGACATGACGTTCACGTCGCATGCCTGCTGGGCGCCTCCAGACTGCTCGCCGAGCACCAGGACCAGTGGCGAGGCACGCTCGTGGCCCTGTTCCAGCCCGCCGAGGAAACCGGCGACGGCGCCCGCGGCATGCTCGACGACGCTCTCCTTGATCGCATCCCCCCGCCCGACGTCGCACTCGCCCAGCACGTGCTGCCCGGAGTCTCGGGCCACGTCGCCACCCGGTCCGGCCCGGTCTTATCCAGCGCCGACAGCATCCGCATCACAGTCCACGGCCGCGGCGG
>NZ_CAKKMM010001415.1:0-1298 GCF_918698205.1 Microbacterium sp. Bi128
CGTCTACACCGTGCTGAGCGTCGGCATCACCATCGCCTTCAACGCCGACGTCAACGCCCAGGCAGGTGCCTACGCCACCGGCATCCTGGCCATGATGGTATCCGGAGCCGTCGCCGTGACCGTCTCCGCGATCCGCCGGCACAGCCGCGCCGGAACCATCGGCTTCGGTGCGCTGACCCTGGTCCTGCTGTACGCGCTGGGCGCCAATGTCATCGAAAAGCCCGACGGCATCGCGATCTCGGCGTTCTTCATCGCCGGCATCATCGTCGTCTCGCTCATCTCCCGGGTCCAGCGCACCACCGAACTGCGGCTGGAAACCATCGAGTTCGACGAGGCAGCCCGGCAGTTCATCACCGATTCGATTGCCTTCGACGGGCAACTGAACGTCATCGCCAACAAGCGCCAAGCCGGTGACAAGGCTGAGTACGCGGACAAAGAGTACGAACAGCGCGGGCTGAACCCCGTCCCGGGCCCGGCGGATGTCATCTTCCTGGAAGTGGAAATCTCCGATCCTTCGGCGTTCAGCCACACGCTCCGGGTCGAAGGCGTCGAAGTGGACGGCTACCGGGTCCTGCGGGTGGAGTCCCCGGCCGTGCCGAACGCGATCGCGGCCGTCCTGCTGGCCATGCGCGACTCGACCGGCACGAAGCCCCAGTGCTACTTCGAGTGGTCCGAGGGCAACCCCGTCGGCCACCTCATGCGGTACCTGTTCCTGGGCGAGGGCGACACCGCGCCGCTGGTGCGCGAAATCCTCCGCGAGACCGAGCCCGACCAGGCACTCCGGCCCGCCATCCACGTGGGCTAGGCAGAGCGCACTCTAACCACAACGAACAGCCCCGCCGGGATTTGAGCAGTTCAGGTTCCGGCGGGCCTGTTCGCGCGTAGTCGGAGTCCGCGTCGTCGTCTTCGGTCAGCACGCAGGCCCGTCACGGGTGCGTCGGGTCCACC
Source organism: Microbacterium sp. Bi128 (assembly GCF_918698205.1). Taxonomy (NCBI): domain Bacteria; kingdom Bacillati; phylum Actinomycetota; class Actinomycetes; order Micrococcales; family Microbacteriaceae; genus Microbacterium; species Microbacterium sp. Bi128. The sequence goes on from NZ_CAKKMM010001415.1 coordinate 949, forward strand.
CCAGGGTCCACGGCGGTAAGCAACCCGGCCGTCCCCGGGCCTCAGACGTTGGCTGATTTCCCCCAAGGGCCGATCTGGTCCAGGGTGTATCCGTCCGGGTATGCCACGACGTTTATCCTTCCCGGCACAAATATGGGCTCGGTCGGCAAGGGACGCAACCTGGCCTTGAGGGAGCGGAACCGCAGCACCGCGTTGAACGGTACGCGCAGCACTGCCGGGGCAGGTTTCAGGCCCAGGGCAACAGCGACCTGGGGTTTGTCCATCATCAGCGCCAGGATGGTCGGGGTGAATCGGCGAAGCAGGGCGGGGATACGGCTGGCGAAGGCCGCGACGGTCGCATTGAACAGCAT
>NZ_CAKKMM010001416.1:0-1296 GCF_918698205.1 Microbacterium sp. Bi128
GTTCAGCCTGATCTACGGCCACCACAGCCATTCGGTGCTGCCGATCGAAAAGTACAAGGGAACCTGGATTGTGTATGGGCTCGGCAACGGCATCACCGAGCTCTCGCCGTCGTTCGTGGTCAACAACGAGGGCCTGTTGTTCCGGGTGCAGTTCAGCCAGGACGCGTCCGGGTCCTGGGCCGCCTCGGACCTGGCCTGGGCACCGTCGGTGATGGTCCGCGGACCCTACCGCTGGTGTTCGGTGGCGGCCGACGCGCCGCAGGGCCGTTGCGCCGGAACGGCGGCGGACGCAGCCACGCGCCGGCGCACCGCGGCCGTGCTGGAGTCGATGGGCGCCGCGGCGGCGGGCGCCCATGAGCTTATTCTCACCCCGGGGTCCTAAGCTTGGGCAGCATGGAGATGATCAACGAACGGCGGAGCACCGTCGCGTCCAGCGGGGCTGAGCTTGCAGTGTTCGAGTATGGCAGGGAGCCGGGACCGGAAGTGCCGACGCTGCTGCTGGTACACGGCTATCCGGACGATCATCAGGTCTTCCTGCCGGCCATCCGTGATCTGGCCCGAAGCCACCACGTGGTCGCCTACGACACCCGGAACGCGGGCGCGTCCGCCGTCGTCGGCCTCCCCGGGGACTTCACCCTGAAGACGCTCGTGGATGACATGTTCGCCGTGCTGGCCGCCGTCGGCGCCACGGACGTCCATCTTGTGGGCCATGACTGGGGCTCGATCCAGGGCTGGGCCGCCGTCCAGGACCCCAGGGCCGCGGGCCTGATCGGCCGGTACACGTCCATCTCGGGCCCGGACCTGCGGCACTTCGCCCGCTGGGTGCGGAGCCGGTATGCACGTCCCCGGGCGTGGCCGCAGCTGGCCGGACAATTGGCCCGCAGCTGGTACATCGCCGCGTTCCTTGTGCCGAAGCTGCCGGAGGCCGCCTGGCGCCTCTTCCTCACCAAACGCTACGGGCAGATGGCCAAGCGCGACGTCGGCGATGATCCCATCCGCGGCCTGGCTCTTTACCGCGCAAATTTCTTCTCGGCGGTGAACTGGCCGGCCGGCGGCCGCGTGACACTGCCCGTCCAGGTGGTGGTGCCGCTGAAGGATTCCTTCCTGTCGCCGGACCTCGTGGAGGGACTGGATTCCTGGGTGGATGACCTCACGGTGATCCGGGTGGACAGCGGCCACTGGTGGCCGGCATCCCGGCCGGCGGAGTTCGCGGAGCTGCTGCGGCAGCCGCAGCCGACGACGCCGATAACACCGTAGGCCGGCGCCATGGCCCGGGCAAACCGGCGGGATCGGGAA
>NZ_CAKKMM010001417.1:0-1295 GCF_918698205.1 Microbacterium sp. Bi128
GACTGGAGCAGGGGAGCGAGCTCCTGCAACAGCCGCTGCCGCAGTACTTGTGATTCGGCTGAAAAAGCCCGCTGGTGCTCAACGTACGCAGCTTTGCCCTCGGGCGTTTCGATCCTGATGGCGGGATAGCCCCACTCCTGCAAGTCGTACGGCGACGCCCGCATGTCCATGGCCCGGATCCGCCACGAGAGTTCGAAACAGTCCATGACGAGCTCGCTGGGCAGCAACGGGGACAGCTTGTAGGCCCACTTGTATAGGTCCATGTTGGCGTGCAGGCAGCCCGGCTGCTCCATGGTGCGCTGGTTCCCCCGGCTGGGAACCATGCTGTTCAGCGGAACGGCGTCCGGGGTGTAGAAGCGGAAGGCGTCGAAGTGCGAGCACCGGATCCGGTTCTCCTCCACCACCTCGTCGGTGCGCCCGGACCCCAGCCGCAGCTGCAGGTACTCGTGCCGGAGATCGAACTTGTCCTGCCGGTAGACCATGGCCCACTCGTGCAGCCCGAAGCAGCCGAACTGGGCCGGCCGCGCGGCAGTCCCGGCCAGGATGATCCCTGCGAACTGCAGTGCCTCCCGGCGCTCCCTCAGGAAGGCGTCGACGTCGACCGTCACCGCCGGCGACTCCGCCGGCAGCCCGGCGGCCGCGAGTTCTGCGGCGTCGGCCGCGCGGTAATACTTCCACCCGGTCCGCGCCTCAGCCTCGGGGCCGGAGAGCACGACGCCGGCGCCCGGGTGCCAGCGCAGCAGCTGACCGGGCTTCTGGGTGTAGTAGGTGAAGAGGAAGTCCTCCACCGGGTGCTTCCGGCCGGCGGAGCGCCGCTCGAGGTAGGGGTCCGCGTAGCGGCGGACATGTTGGACGTGGGCGGTCTGGCGCGGCAGCCATTCTTCCTGCTGGAGGTGCAAGGGCTTAGCTCGCCCCGCCGGATGAGCCCAGAACATCTTTGGCGGCGTTCCAGGCGGCGATTTCACAGCCGTTTGTCAGGCTGAAGCTCGCCTGAACCGCCCTGCCATCCACGACGCCGGTGACTGTGGCCACCTGCGGGCCGCCGTACTGCTGGGTGCAGGTCTGGTTCTTGGCGGGCGGGGCGGGGCTGAGGATGGCCGGGTTGTTCTTGATGGCGATGCACGCGGCGGCGGCGTTGGGGTGCTGGCTTTCGGCCGCCGGAACCCCGTTTTGGCACACCAGCGTGAAGTTGGCCGCGGTGCCGGTTTCGTTCGGCTTGACCATGATGGCGAGTTCGGCGTTGCCCTTGCCCGGTCCGGACGGCAGCGGGACGGCGGAGGGGGACGGTGCCGGCG
>NZ_CAKKMM010001418.1:0-1294 GCF_918698205.1 Microbacterium sp. Bi128
TGACAGCGGAAGCCCATCGCCCTCAACGATCGTCAGCTTGGCGAAGTAGCCGCCGGCACACGCGGCCGTGACGACATAGTCCCCGGGAGCAAGTACAGTGGCCAATTTCCCGGCAGGCTCTGCTTCCGTTGGCATACCAGCGTCCGTTACGGATGCACCAAGCAAACGGGCCACGTCACCAACGTTTTCCTCAAATGACCGGGGTGGCAACGTTGCCCCTTTGGACGATGAGCTAACTGTCTGCTCAGGCGGGTCACTGTACGTACAACCCGCCAGCGCAAGGACGAGTCCGGCCAAAACAAGCAGTACTCTTCCGCGCTGAGTCTGCATCCCCCAATGAGCTGACATGTTCTGAGCCTACAACCCCGCATTTGGGTGACTGGGGGAGACGGGTCGATCGGAAGCTGCCGCTAGCACACTCGTCGGGCCGAAGAGTATCCAGCCGACGGACACGTGGATCACCCCGGCGAGAAAAACCGGTGGGTTGTGTGTCCGAGCCATTCAATCCCCCAAGAATTGTGAACACCTAGACTAGCCGTGGCACACCCACCGGCGGCGATGCGTGCCTGGCACGCGGGATCCATGCGGCAGCTGGGGTGGCTTCTGGCACCCGCAGCCGTTCCTGCCATAGCGCCGGGTCTTATCGCAGCGCCCGCTGAGGGATCGGCTTACGGGCACGCTTCGTGGCGCCACGAGCCTCCACCAAACTCCCTGGCTCACTACTTCCATTAAGGTATTGCTCCTCATGGGAGCATGTACTCATGAATCGACGCATCATGGGTCTGGGGATCGTTTTTTTCGTGCTCTACTTTGTACTCGGACTCGTCGTGGGTGGGCTCGTCCTGCTGTGGAGCTTCCACTACCAGTGGTGGGTTTTCGTCCTGCTGATCCTGGTCCCAGCGCTTTTATCCTGGGCTACTCTTGCCCTGCTGGAAGGCCGGCGTAAGACCCCGTCCACGTAGAGCACGAACGGTAGTACTTGCCGACCAGCTGCTCATTGACAGGTCGGCACCCCTAGCTGGGAGCCAGATCCGCGAGTCGAGGGCGGCGGACCTTGGTTACATCCTGGTCGCGGAGAGACCGAGACCACGCGTGAACGACTCTTATGGGGCAGACCGTGGAAAGTGCAAACGGACTGCTCTGGGTCTGCGTGGGGCGGGTGAGGCACTTGCAGGGCCTGAGCGAAGCGGAAGGAATCCTAATCGGGCAAGAGGGCGGTCCGGGCGCCGTCGATATACTCGCTGGATGCGGATCCGTCCAATAGATCTGGTCGACGTGCTGGTCTATCTCGTGG
>NZ_CAKKMM010001419.1:0-1293 GCF_918698205.1 Microbacterium sp. Bi128
GCTGGTTTTCTGGTCCGGTACGTGGTCCGGCAACTGGCCTGCGGCCGGATTTGCGGCTAAACATCGGTGCCGCCTTTTCGCGTTTCGGGATCGTTGTAAATCTGGAGCCTGGCCTTGCTGAAACCGTAAATTTCGGCTGCCTGCCAGAACACGACCGTGACGACGGCGCCGATCAGGAACCAGCGGCCGTGCAGCCAGGCCGGGGCGCCGATGACGAAGAGGACCACGGCGAAGCCGACAACCTTGACGAAGTACGTCGCGACGAACAGTCCGATCGCTCCCGAGGGGTTGTTGCGGCCGACGAAGTGGCCCACCGCGAGGCTGATGGCAAAGAAGGCCATCACCAGCGCGCCGCCGAACAGGGCGGACCAGAGCCCCACGGCGCCGTTAAAGATGAAGGCGGCCGTGCCGGTCAGCACCAGTGCTGCGGCGGAGGCCGCGGAACTCATTGCCAGCAGCCTGAGCCACAGGGATTTTGTGGGGCCGGAGACGCCAACGGGTCCGTTGCCGGAAGCGGGTTCCGGTTCGGCGTTGGAGGTCATCAGATCCCAATCGTCGCTGGCGTATTGCTGGTCAAGGCAGGCGGCGAAGTACCGCCCCTGAATTCTACATTAGATAGAAATTATTCGGAAAAGCGCGTCGGAGCGGGTTCCCCGGGCATGCCGGTCAGGCTATTCGGGAGTGCGGGCCATCTGCCTCGGCCCGCGCTGGCGCAGGTACGGCCAGGCAGTCGCCACGGCCATGATTGCCGCGGCGGCCAGATCGACGGCGAGGACTATGTGCCAGGGGAAGATCGCGAAAGCGAGGCCGCCGAAGGCAAGGATGCAGGTCCACAAGTACATCAGCACGACGGCGCCGCGGTGCGAGTATCCGATGTCCAGGAGTTTGTGGTGCAGGTGTCCGCGGTCCGCCGACCACGGCGACCGGCCCAGCGCTGTCCGCCGCACCACCGCCAGGCACAGGTCCAGCAGCGGCAGGAACAGCACCGCGAACGGCAACAGGATGGGGATGATCGTGGGAATGCCGTTGGCCCGGTCGTAGAGGCCCGAGCTGATCTGGCCGGTCGAGACGACGCCGGCCGAGGCCATCAGCAGGCCAATCAGCATGGCCCCGGAATCGCCCATGAAGATTTTGGAGGGGAACCAGTTGTGCGGCAGGAAGCCGACGCAGCTGCCGACCACGACGGCGGTCAGCAGGGTGGCGAGGTCCGAGCGGTCCAGCAGGACGGCCGTGCGGTGGACCCAGTAGGCCGTGAGGAAGAACGCCGCTCCGCCGATGATCGCCACGCCCGCG
>NZ_CAKKMM010001420.1:0-1291 GCF_918698205.1 Microbacterium sp. Bi128
ACCTCCTCGAGCGCGTGCGCGGCGGGTACCGCCCCGACGTCGACGAGACCGAGCGACTGCTGCACGCGCCGCTCGACGTCCTCTCGCGCCACGCCTCGGCCCTGCGCGACGAGGGTCTCGCGCGTGCCGGGCGTCCGCACGTCATCACGTACTCGCGCAAGGTGTTCGTCCCCCTCACGACCCTGTGCCGCGACCGCTGCCACTACTGCGTCTTCGTCGACACGCCCGGCCAGTTGAACCTCCTCCGCAAGCCCGCGTACATGAGCCCCGAGCAGGTGCTCACGGTCGTGCGGCAGGGCCAGGCCCTCGGCTGCAAAGAGGCGCTGCTGACGCTCGGCGACCGCCCCGAAGAGCGGTGGCCCGAGGCCCGCGCGTGGCTCGACGCGCACGGCTTCGCCTCGACGATCGACTACGTCGCGCACATCGCACGGCTCATCACGGCCGAGACCGGCATGCTCGTGCACGCCAACCCTGGCGTGATGCACCCCGACGAGCTCGCGGCGCTGCGCCCCGTCTCGCCGTCCATGGGCATGATGCTCGAGACCACGTCGCGCCGCCTCTACGAGGAGCCCGGTCAGGTGCACTTCGGCTCCCCCGACAAAGACCCCGACCTGCGGCTGCGCGTCATCGATGACGCGGGGGCCGCCGGCATCCCGTTCACGACCGGCATCCTCGTCGGCATCGGCGAGACCGTGCGCGACCGCGCCGAGTCGCTCGTCGCCCTGCGCGATCTCGACGACCGCCACGGTCACGTGCAAGAAGTCATTGTGCAGAACTTCCGCGCGAAGCCCCGCACCGCGATGCAGGGCGCTCCGGATGCCGACATGCACGAGTACCTCGTCACGGTCGCCGTCGCGCGGCTCGTGTTCGGCCCCGACATGCGGATCCAGGTGCCGCCGAACCTCTCCGACCCGCGCGAGCTCGGGCTGCTGATCGAGGCGGGCATCGACGACTGGGGCGGGGTATCGCCGCTGACCGCCGACCACGTCAACCCGGAGCGCCCCTGGCCGCACATCGACGACCTCGCTGTGAAGACGGCCGCGGGCGGCTTCGCACTGCGCGAGCGGCTCACGGCGCACGCCGAGTACGTGCGCGACGCCGACCGCTGGATCGACCCGGCGCTGCACGTCCCCGTGCGTGCGTTGGCGGATGCCACGGGCCTCGCGGCCGATGTGATTCCGGCCGCGGCAGGCGGCGACGCCGGTGCGGCCGGCACCCTGGCGACAGGCGCCGGCGCAGCGAGCGCCCCCGCCACGGGAGGGGATTCCGCGACGGGAGGACGCCCCGGGGC
>NZ_CAKKMM010001421.1:0-1290 GCF_918698205.1 Microbacterium sp. Bi128
ACGTGGCGCTGGCGGGAGTAGTCCTCCATGGCCTTGCGGATAATGCCGCCCTTGGGGTGGAAGACCGGCAGGCCTGAGCCGAGCTCATCCGGGAAGGAGAACAGGTCCAGCTCCGCGCCGAGTTTGCGGTGGTCGCGGCGCTCTGCCTCGGCAATGCGCTCCTGGTAGGCCTTGAGCGCGTCCTTGGTGGGCCAGGCGGTGCCGTAGATGCGCTGCAGCTGCTGGTTGCTCTGGTTGCCCAGCCAGTAGGCGGCCGAGGACCGGGTCAGGGCAAAGGCGTTGGAGATCAGCTTGGTGTTCGGCAGGTGCGGGCCGCGGCACAGATCGCACCAGATGCTGTCCCCGCTCTTGCGGTCCACGTTGTCGTAAATGGTGATGTCGCCGGCGCCGACCTCGACGTTGACGCCCTCTCCGGCCTCGGCGGCGTCATTCTTCCTGCCCAGCAGTTCGAGCTTGTAGGGCTCGTCCTTCATCGCTTCGCGCGCCTCGTCCTCGGACACCACGCGGCGCACGAACTTCTGGTTCTGGTTGATGATCTTCTGCATCATCTTTTCGAGCTGGCGGAGGTCTTCCGGGGTGAACGGTTCCGCGACGTCGAAGTCGAAGTAGAAGCCGTCCGTGATGTAGGGGCCGATGCCGAGCTTGGCGTCGGGGCGCAGCTGCTGCACGGCCTGGGCCATGACGTGGGCCGTGGAGTGGCGCAGGACGTTGAGCCCGTCCGGGGAATCAATGGTGACGGCCTCGACATTGGCGTCCTCGGGAAGGGGCTGGTCCAGGTCCTTCAACTCGCCGTTGACGCGGGCCACAACGACGTCGCGGCGCTCAAAGAAGAGTTCCGCGCCGGTGGTCCCGGTAGTCACCTTGGTCTCTTCGCCGTCGACGAGAAGGGTGATCTGCTGGGCATCTGACACGGGTGTCTCCTATTCAAAGTTAAGGCTTCGTAGCTTGTGGCGTACGGGGACCACAGCCAGCCTCGTCCATGCTATCGGTTTCTCCAGAGGCCAACCAACGCGCCACGAGCGAGCCGCACCGCCGGCCGGTCAGCCGCCCAGCCCGGTGATGGCGAGGTTCCTGCTGATCCCGTCCAGGGGGCTGGACAGGGGGCCGGACAGGTAAGGCTCCTTCCGGCCGGCGGCGCCGGGAGCCGATGCCGGAAACGGGAGGGTCTCCGGGCGGCTGAGGTCCCAGGCCATGGAGGCGCTGATGCTGATCCCCCGCGGCCCGGTCCGGCGGGTGGTGCCGCGGATCAGGAGCAGGCGGGTGCCGAACAGCAAGGGTCCGGACTGCTCC
>NZ_CAKKMM010001422.1:0-1289 GCF_918698205.1 Microbacterium sp. Bi128
CTTCGGAATCGGCCCGGTCATTGACCGGCTCGGCCGCCGCAAGGGCATGATGACCACTATCGGCGGGACCGCCATTGTCTCGGGCCTGACGGCCCTGATTCCGACCGGGATCCCGTTCCTCAGCAACGGTCTGCTGGTGCTGGTCCGTTCCTTCGGCGGGCTCGGGTTCTCGGAGCAGGCCGTCAACGCCACCTACATGAACGAGGTCTACCAGGTCACCGAAGTCGCGGATAAGCGCAAGCGCCCCGGCTTCCACTACTCCTTCATCCAGGGTGGCTGGCCGCTGGGCTTCCTGCTTGCGAGCGCCCTCGCCCTCGTCTTCCTCCCGTCCCTCGGCTGGCGCGCCCTGTACCTGATGGCGACCGTTCCGGCCGCGATCATCGTGTGGGTCATCGCAAAGAAACTGAAGGAGACGCCGCAGTTCGAACTGCACCACAAGCTGACCCAACTCGAGAAGAGCGGCAAGACCGAGGAAGCCCATTCCCTGGCCCACGCCTTCGGCGTCGAGCACTCCTCCGCGGCCCCGCTCAAGCGCATCTGGGAGCCGCACCTGCGCCGGAATACGATCGTCTTGTCGCTGGCCTGGATCTTCAACTTCTTCGGCATCCTTATTTTCAGCATTCTCGGCAGTTCTGTCCTGAAGAACGCCAAGGGTGTGGAACTTTCTGACGCCTTCTGGATGCTGATCGTCATCAACGGGCTGGCGTACTTCGGCTATGTCTTCCATGGGTGGCTCGGTGACAAGATCGGCCGCAAGCGGACCATCATCGGAGGCTGGATTATCTCCGGCATCTCCTTCGCCATCATGCTCAGCCCCCTTGCCACGGACCCCTTCATGATCATCGTCACCTACGGCGCCGGACTGTTCTTCCTGGTCGGACCGTACGCCGCGATCCAGTACTTCATGGCGGAGTGCTACCCTGTCAGCTGCCGTGCCACCGGCACAGCCTTTATCGGCGCAATGAGCCAGCCCGGCACCATTCTCGGTGGTTTCCTGTTCACGCTAGCGGCCGCCAGCGTAGGAACCGGTGCTGCAGCCTTGTGGGTCGGCGCGGCCGGAACCCTTTTCTCCGGCCTGCTGATGATCGCCGCGAAGCCGCCGGTCGAAGCCCTGCTCGAGGACCACCCCCATGACGCCTGAGAACAGGGTGGCCGTGATCACCGGAGCGGCCAGCGGCATTGGACGGGCCCTCGCGGTCCACTACGCCCACCGCGGCGTGCATTCTGTCATCGGAACCTTTCCCGGCGACCCGCACGACCCGGAGGAAACCCTTGGCATCGTGAAGGAC
>NZ_CAKKMM010001423.1:0-1289 GCF_918698205.1 Microbacterium sp. Bi128
GTGTAGGCGCCCGAGCGGCGCAGGGGAGCGGCGACGAACAAGAGCAGCATCAGGTATCCGGCCGTGTACCCCACCGGATACCACAGGGCGTCGGTACCGGAGAGCAGGATGAGCCCGGCGACCCCCAGGAAGCTCGCAGCCGAGAGGTACTCCCCGCCGATTGCTGAGGCGTTCCACCACGGCTTGACCGTCCGGGACGCCACGTAGAAGTCCCCGGTGGTGCGCGAGATCCGTAACCCGTAGAAACCAATCACAGCCGTGGCGAGGGAGACGGCGGCGAACGCCGCGACGCCGACGACGGGGTTCACCGGCCGTTCACCCGGCCGCGTGGGTGGCCGCCCACCGGGCCCCGTACGTGGCCGCCCGCCGGGCCGTTCACGTGGGTCCTCACCTGTTCGGTCATTTGTCGCCGGCGAGGTCCCGGTAGCGGGCCTCGTTCCTGGCCGCGGTCCGCACGTACAGCCAGGCACTGAGGCCGATCACGGGATAGATCCCGGCCCCCAGCAGGACCCAGTCGAAGGGAAGGCCGGCAATCGTGGAGTCCGCCAGGCCGGGGACCAGCCCCAGCATCAGCGGGAAGGCGAGCATGATCAGCAGGAATCCCAGGGCCACCACGAGGCCCAGCCGGAGCTGGGACCGGATGAGCGAACGGACGAACAACTGCCCGGCGTCGGTCTCCTCCTCCGCTTCGCGGGAGGCTGCCGCGGAGCGCCCGCCGTTCAGGGCGGCGCTGTTTGCTGCGGTGCTGTTTGGTGCGGTGCCGTTTGGTGTGGCGCTGTTTGGTGTGACGCTGCGCGGCGCCGTGACCCGGACCCTTGTCATGCCTGCGGCCGGATACGGGTTGCGCCGAGCTTTTCCCGGACAGCAGGCAGGTGCCGGCGGCTGATAGGCAGTTCAGCTCCAGCCACGGTGACGCTGGGCCGCGCTGCGGCGAGCTTCAAGTGGCTGACGTGGCTCAGCGCGATCAGGTAGGAGCGGTGGATGCGGACGAATCCGGCGTCGGCCCACTGCTGTTCGAGGTCCGCCAGCGGAACCCTGATGAGGTAGCTGGCATCGGCGGTGTGCAGCCGGGCGTAATCACCCTGCGCCTGGACGTAGGTCACGTCCTCGCGACGGATCATTTTGGTGGTCCCGCCCAGGTCCACGGTGATCATTTCGGGTGCAGGGGCACCATCCTTGAGCAGTTCGCTGATGCGTCCGATCGACTTTGCCAGCCTTTCGGCCCGCACGGGCTTGAGGAGGTAGTCCACGGCCGCGAGCTCGAAGGCCTCCAGCGCGCAGTCCTCGTC
>NZ_CAKKMM010001424.1:0-1287 GCF_918698205.1 Microbacterium sp. Bi128
CCAGCCCCTACGACGGGATCATCGATCTACTCGAACGCCTACATTCGGCCGGCATTCCGATGGCCGTAGCAACATCCAAGGTTGAAGATCAAGCAAAAAGACTGGCACGAATGTTCGGAATTGATTGCCACTTCATCACCGTATGCGGAGCGTCAGATAGTGAGGGAAGAGCGAGCAAGGCAGACGTCATCGCCGAATTGCTGCTTCGGCTCCATTCCACAGGCGTAGACATCTCCAGTCCCGCAATGGTCGGAGACCGAAGCTACGACGTCGCGGGAGCAGCTATACACGGAATCCCCACAATATTCGCACTCTGGGGATACGGCGAGGCCGAGGAAGCCTCGCAGGCCGCCGCCGTTGCTGCCTCCCCTGCGGCCCTTCTGCCACTGATCCTGGAGAACCGCCGGCGGTCAGCCGCGCAGCATCCCTCGTGCGATGAGTCCACGAATGCGACCAGCAGTCATTCACATTCCACTGTTTGACGAGCCGTCGAAGCCGGCGTTTAGGGTTCGCACGCATTCCTCCCCGACTGTGGAGCTCCCGCACTGGCTGGGAGAGCGCAATCGTGCCCTAAATGGGGCCGGAGACTCTCAGGGATGGACGAACTCGAGCGGCGCTAATCGTGATGGTTGTATTCGAACCGTTCGATGATAATGCTGCCGCTGGTTGCCGCCAGTCCGACAACGCGGCCGGTGAACCCGCCGGCGACCTCTGTGGACAGATACCGGCCGTCCATCCGCGCGAGCGTCGTCAGCTCGCCGTGCTCTCGAAAGCCCAATGTGACTTCGTCCGGCCCAGTATTTATGCCCGGTTGGCCCGCCAAGGGTGACTCGTTGCATGCGATTTGTAGCTGAAATGGTCCAGGTGCTGGGTCGATTTCCGCTGTCGCGACCACCTGCTGAAGGGGTCCGATCTGGGCCACGACCCGGATTTGGCGTCCGGAGGCTTCGATGCCATACCAATGGAAGTCGTCCATCCTCAGGAGGAACCTGACCGCCTCGTCACCCGAGAGAAGAACCGAAGCGCGTGCATCCCAAACGTGTCCGAGGACCCTGGTTGCCAAGATGGGAACGCTGCCCGTCTGGCTCTGCCTGATAAGGAGACCTTCGGGGGTTTCGGCCGTAAACGAAGCCGCGTCCTGGCCGGGTGAAATCCACCGCGGGTGAAGGCTGTCTGAAGAGAAATCGTCAATAAACGAAGACCCGACGACGGGAACCTGATAACGGTCCTCATCGAACCGCGGCCAACCCTGGTCCCAGGAGATACCCGCAACATAAGTTTCTCGAC
>NZ_CAKKMM010001425.1:0-1287 GCF_918698205.1 Microbacterium sp. Bi128
ACGGTTGTCAGGGCGCGGCACGTGTGTCCGGTCAGCGCCCGGACATCCCATTCGCCCAGTGCCGGCCGCGACCACGCCTGGTGCGGTACCTGCCCGGCGAGCTCCATGAATGCCTGGGCCGCTCCCGCGTATCGGGCCCTGACCGCCTCTGCGTCCGTACCCTCCGGGTCCATGACTTCTCCGTCCATAGCCTCGATTAATACCGTTGCCGGCACCCGCGGACAAGCCCGGTCCGTGCGCCGGCGGCATCCCGGTCCGGCCCATGTGACCTGAAACATTTTGCGCCCGGGCGGCGCGGCCGTATCATTAGTTCTAGTCAATGTGACTATAACTAATCCGGCGGTCGGGCCGGATCCAGCCGGGCAGTCCATCGCGGGACCCGCCCGGGACCTCAGAGGGCGGGTAGATCACCGTTTACACCACAGCAGCCAACGTCTCGGAGCGCCAGACCGCGCCGCCGTCGCTGGCCATCTCCACGGTGATCTTTGCGCTGCGTCCCAGCGAACGCTCCGGGCGGCCCACGCTGTGGATCCCGCTGGTGCGCCGGATCCGCGAACCGTTCAAGGGCCTCTGGGCGCTGCCGGGTGGCCCGCTCACGCACTCCGAGTCACTCCAGGACGCCGCCTCGCGGAACCTGCGCGAGACCACCGGGCTGGCCCCGAACTACCTCGAACAGCTCTACGCCTTTGGCGGGCTGCACCGCTCGCCCACCCAGCGCGTCGTCTCGATCGTGTACTGGGCACTCGTCCAGCCCACGGAGGCCGCGCTGGCCGACGAATCGGAGAACGTGCGCTGGTTCCGCGCCGACAGGCTGGACGGGCTGGCCTTCGACCACAACTCGATCGTCGACTACGCGCTGTGGCGGCTGCGCAACAAGATGGCCTACGGATCCATCGCCTACCACCTGCTGGGCGAGTACTTCACCCTCGCCCAGGTCCGGGAGGTCTACGAGGCCGTCCTGGACCGCGAACTCGATCCCGCCAACTTCCGCCGGCAGGTCAAGGCCACGCCGGAAATCGAAGAAACCGACCATTATCTGCAGGGCGGCAAGCACCGCCCGCCCCGCCTCTACCGCTTCACCGGCCGCCCAGGCCTCGACCCAGACAACAGGAGCACACCATGAGCAGCGTCAACACGGCAATCCAGCTGATCACGCGCGAGCAGGCCACCACTCTGGCACAAGGCGCGGCCGCCTCCACCTGCAGCCCCGCGCTGGCCCGCGGGCCCTGGGACTACGACCTCGCCGAGGCCCTCGCCGGCGTGCCCGCCTACGGGCCGGGTGCCTCC
>NZ_CAKKMM010001426.1:0-1286 GCF_918698205.1 Microbacterium sp. Bi128
GCCGGCGACCGCGAGACCGGAGCGGCCGTGTTCCAGTTGGTCGCCGAGCTGGATGCCGGCGACGTCTTCGCCGAGGAGCGCTACACGGTGCCCGAGAACGCCTCCGCGGGCGAGGTATTGGACGCCCTGGCCGAGATCGGCGCGCCGCTGCTGGCCCGCGTGGTCGACGGGATCGCCGGGGGCACGGCGATCGCGAAGCCCCAGGTCGGTGAGCCGACCCTCGCACCGAAGCTCACTCTCGCCGACGGCGCCCTCGATTTCGCTCAGGATGCCGAGAGCCTCCTCGCGCTCATCGCGGGCGTCACCCCCGAGCCGGGGGCGCACACGACGTTCGAGGGCGCGCGGCTCAAGGTCCTGCGCGCCACGCCGAGCGCGGCACCGCCCCTCCTGCCGGGGCAGGTCGTGGCATCCGGGCGCGAGATCCTGGTCGGGACGGCGACGACACCGCTCCGGCTCGAGACGGTGCAGCCGGCGGGTAAAGGCGCGATGGACGCGGGCTCGTGGTTCCGAGGCATCCGCACCGAGAACCCGGTGCTCGGATCATGAGCGTCCAGGGAGCGCGGGCGGTCGCCTTCGACGTACTGCGGGCCGTCTCCGCCGACGAGGCGTACGCCAATCTGCTGCTGCCGCACGCGATCGAGCGGGCGAAGCTGGACGCCCAGGATGCCGGTCTCGCGACCGAGCTGACGTACGGCACGCTGCGCCGGCGCGGCACGTACGACGCGATCATCGCGGCCGCGGCCGATCGCGGGGTGGACCGGATCGACCCGCCCGTGCTCGACGCGCTGCGTCTGGGCGTTCATCAATTGCTGTCGACGCGGGTGGCCTCCCACGCGGCCGTGAACGAGTCGGTGGAGCTGGCGCGTCGCCACGGCGGTGGACGCGGTGCGGCGGGGTTCGCCAACGCCGTGCTGCGCCGGGTGTCGCGCGAGACGCCGGGGCACTGGATGGACCGCATCACCGAGGGCGCACGGAGCGACGACGAACGGCTGGGGCTGCAGAGCGCGCACCCCGTGTGGATCGTCCGGGCACTGCGGCGCGCGCTGTCCGCCGAGGGGCGAGCCGATGAGCTCGACGCGCTCCTCGCCGCGGACAACGAGGCTCCGCGGGTGGCGATGATCGCCCTTCCGGGGCTCGCCGAGATCCCGGACGACGCCCGGCCCGCCCGGTTCGCGCCGACCGCGTTCACCACCCGCGGCGGCGACCCGGAGGCGCTCATCCGCTCCTCGGGCGGGCGCATCCGCGTGCAGGACGAAGGCTCGCAGCTCGCGGCCCTGGCCTTGAGC
>NZ_CAKKMM010001427.1:0-1284 GCF_918698205.1 Microbacterium sp. Bi128
GTGCGCGACGGCGTCGCCCCCTGCGGATTGCCCGAACGCGGTGACGCGGCCCGGATCGCCGCCGAAGGATGCGATGTTGCGCTGCACCCACCGGAACGCCTCGATCTGGTCGAGCAGGCCCAGATTGGCGGGACGGCCGGTGCTGGTGGACAAATATCCGAAGAGGCCCAGCCGGTAGGTCACCGAAACGACGATCACCCGGGTTTCGGCAACCAGCGCTGCGGGGTCGAAGATCGCCAGATCCCCGGAACCGGACGTGTAGGACCCGCCGTGCAGCCACACCATTACCGGCAGCCGTTCACCGTCGTGGAGATCGGCAGGCAGGGTGATGGTCAGGCGCTGGCAATCCTCGCTGCCCGGAAGTTCGCCGTAGCGGGTGCCGAGCACGTCATCCAGGAAGGGCACCGGCGCCTGCGGGCACGCCGGAGACAGGGATGTCGCCTCGAGCGTCTCGGCCCAGTCGGGTGCCGGCGCGGGCGGCTGAAAGCGTTCCGCGGTGGCGTAGGGAATGCCGGCGGCACGCACGACGGCGCCGTCGCGCCATCCGGTGATCGGGCCACACGGCGGATCGAAGGAAAGGTTCACGTTCATTCCGGTCTAGCTGTTCTTCAGGAGGGCAACGTCGGAGACAAGATCAATGTGCTCCAGCATCGCCGCCGCGGCGGCCGCCGAGTCCCGGGACCTGATCGCGTCGGCGATCTTGCGGTGGGAGGCGAGCGACTGCTCCGGCCGGCCGGGCTGTGCGAGCGATTCGAGGCGCGTTTCCAGGACCATGCCGGCAATGAAGGTCATGAGCTGGGCGAGGACTGCCGAGTGGGCCGCGGCGGTGACGGCCTGGTGGAACAGCTCGTCGCCGCGTGCGCCGCGGTCTCCCGAGGCGACCTCTAACGCCATGGCTTCGAGGGCGTGATCGATCGCGTCCATGTCCTGCTCCGTGCGGCGGGCCGCGGCCAGTTCGGCCAGCTTGACCTCCAGCGTGCTCCGCGCCTCAACGATCTCGGGCAGACGGCTCCGGTGTTCGCGGAGGCCTTTGATCACGGAGGGAACGTTCGGCCGGTAGACCAGCACCGCTCCGGTGCCGTGCTGGACGTCGATCACGCCAAGCACCTCGAGGGCCACCAGGGCCTGCGCCAGGGTGGCACGGGAAACCCCCAACCGCTCGGCAAGTTCCCGCTCGGCCGGCAACGTGTCCCCGGGGCCCAGCTCGGCGGTCTCGATGAAGTCCATGATCTGCTCCACCAGCTGCTCGTAAAGCCGGGGCCGCGAAACGCGGGAAATCTGATG
>NZ_CAKKMM010001428.1:0-1284 GCF_918698205.1 Microbacterium sp. Bi128
TTGCGGTACAGGTCACCGGCCAGCTGGCCCAGCTGTTTGCGGGTTTTGGTCTGTTCTGCCCCGGCGGCGGCAGCCCTGGCGGCCGCCACAGCCGCCGCGTCACGGCGTGTGGCCAGCTCCACGAGGGCCTCGCCGTACGCGTTGTTTGCTTGCAGGGATGCGGCGAGGCTGGTTTCCTGGCCGGCCGACGCGTCGGCCAGAAGCCCGTCGATCCTGGTGACCTCTGCCGCCGTCGAGCTTGCACTGGACTTGGCGGCAGCGATCTCTTCCGGTGAGGGGATCTCCGGCGACGCCGGAACCCGGCCGGCAGTCTCCAGCGGCGGGCGCCCCTGCGGAGAAATCTGCGAAGAAATCAGCGGCGCGGCCTGGGCCGGGAGCGCGAGCGTTCCGAGGAGGACGACGGCGGTGCAGAGCACAGCCGTCTTGCGGCCGGATCGGATCCAACTCAGGGGCAACCTCGCTGAAGTCTCAGGCTGGAGTGGGCGAGGTCGGATTTGGCGCGTGAAAGCCCTCTGCGGATCACCCAGCAGGCATGAGGCTACGTGCCAAAGGCTACTTTGGCAACACGAGTCACATGAATAACATAAACAACACGAGTGTCATTTGGCCACGTCCGTGACGGGTGTGTCCTGCCGACGGTCAGGCGTGCTGGTGGGCCTCGTGCTCTGAATGCGTGGTGGGCTCGAGCTGGAACGTGCAGTGTTCGGTGTCGAAATGGGAGCCAAGGCAGCTGGTGAGTTTGTCCAGAACCCGGTCGGCGCCCTTGGCGCCGAGCGCTGCGTCTTCCACCACCACGTGGGCGGAGAAGACGGGGACACCGGAGGTAATGGTCCAGATGTGGATGTCGTGGACGGATACCACGCCGTCCACCGCAAGGATGTGGTCGCGGATCATCTGAACGTCCACGCCCTTGGGCGTGGCCTCGAGGAGCACGTCGACGACGTCGCGCAGCAGGTGCCAGGCCCGGGGCAGGATCATGAGGGCGATGAGGATCGAGGCAATGGTGTCGGCCGCCTGGAACCCGGTGACCATGATGACCACCGCCGCCGCGATGACGGCAAAGGACCCCAGCAGATCCCCCAGGACTTCGAGGTAGGCGCCGCGGACGTTCAGGCTTTCCTTCTGGGCGCCGCGCAGGATCAGCAGGGAGACCAGGTTGGCGACGGCGCCGAGGACCGCCGCGGCGAGCATGACGTCGGTGTGGACCTCGGGGGAGGTGCCGAGCCTGCGGATGGCCTCGGTGAAGATGACCACCGAGATGACGATCAGGACCAGTGCGATCGC
>NZ_CAKKMM010001429.1:0-1283 GCF_918698205.1 Microbacterium sp. Bi128
TGCTGATCAACGGCAACGACAACGAACTTTCCGGCAACACGGTCAGCGGCTCCACTGCGTTTTCCTACGATTACACCCGCGACGGCGGTTCTTTCGAAATCTACAACGGCAGCCGGAACTACATCCATCACAATGTGTCCTTGGACAACAACAACTTCTCCGAGATCGGAAGGTCCTCCGGGACGGCCGACGGCAACACCTACCGCTACAACCTGGTCCGGTCGACCTGTGGTGCCAACTGTGCCCAGGCCAAGGGCTTGATCGCCCGCGGTGCAGGGACGTCCTTCGGGCCGACGAACGGCACAGTCTTCGAATTCAACACCGTGTATCTGAACGGGCCACAGTCCCAGGCCGTTGTCTGCCATGCGGGCTGCCCTGCATCGACCGTGATCCGCGGCAACATCCTGGCGGGCGTCAGGAACTCCTTATGGATCAACGGCTCGGGTTGGACCGAGAACCAGAACGTCCTCAATGGCCCGGTCAACTTCGTACCGAACAGCACGTCCACCACTGCGTCTGCGCGCTTCGTGAACGCACCGGCCGATCTCCGCCTGACCGGCACCAGCCCGGCCATCGACCGCGCCGGAACGAGCCTGTCCGCCGTCGACCTCGCCGGAAGTCCGGTGCCCCAGGACGGGGACTGCAACGGGACGGCCGCTGCCGATTCGGGGGCCTACGAGTTCGACTCGCCCAGCTGCTGACCTACGTTGCGCCCGCATCCGCTCAGCTTGTGCCGGCGTGGCTCCAGCGCTGCTCGATCCGGCCAAATTTCCAGACGGCGAGCGCGATCAGCCAGATGATGACGAAGAGTCCGACGACGATGTACCCGACGTTTTCGAGGTCCAGCGAACCGATGGCGGCCGCCGGCCCCGATTCGAGTCCCAGTTTGTCCGCCACGAGCCCAAGCAGCACGGTGACACCGACCACCAGCGCCACAATCACCGAGAGCACCGTGACTGTGAGGTTGTAGAAGACCTTGCGGACCGGCTTCAGGAACGCCCACCCATAAGCCCGGGACATGAACACGCCGTCGGCGGTGTCGAAAATGCTCATTCCGGCGGCAAACAGCACCGGGAGGACCAGGATGGCGTACCAGGGCAGGGAGAAGGCCGCGGAACCGGCGGCGAGCACGAGCAGGGCTACCTGGGAGGCGGTGTCGAATCCCAGGCCCATCAGAAGGCCGACGGGATAGATGTGCCATGGCTTGGGGATCCGCCGGATCGTTCCGCCGAGGAGCCTTGCCATGAAGCCCCGGTTGTTGAGCTGGTGCTCAAGCTCAGCCT
>NZ_CAKKMM010001430.1:0-1281 GCF_918698205.1 Microbacterium sp. Bi128
TCCTGGACCGGCACCGGCCGTCCTCGGCCGACCAGTCCCCGCTCTGGTACACCTCCGCCTACCCGGAGTCGAAGTGGATCGCTGACTGGAAGATGCTCGCCGCCCGCTATAAGAACGATCCCACCGTCATCGGCGCCGACCTTCACAATGAGCCTGCCGGGGCGGCGACGTGGGGCGGCGCCGCGGCCACCGACTGGCAGGCCGCGGCCACCCGCGGCGGCAACGCCGTCTTGGCCTCCAACCCCAACCTGCTGATCATCGTTGAGGGCATCGAGAACCAGGGCAACGGCACCTCCACCTGGTGGGGCGGCGGCCTGGCCGACGTCAAGAACAAGCCGGTCACCCTGGCCACGCCCAACCGCGTGGTCTATTCCCCGCATGACTACCCGGCGTCGCTGTTTGCGCAGAAGTGGTTCAGCGACCCCACCTACCCCAACAACCTGCCGGCCGTGTGGGATGCCAACTGGGGTTACATCCAGAAGCAGGGCATCGCCCCGGTTCTGCTCGGAGAGTTCGGGACCGCGCTGCAGACCACGTCGGACAAGCAGTGGATGGAGAAGATCGTCTCCTACCTCGGGACCAATTCCATGAGCTTCGCGTATTGGGCGTTCAACCCGAACAGCGGCATTACCGGAGGCCTTGTCCAGGCGGACTGGCGCACCCCGGAGGCCGCCAAACTGGCCGCGCTCGCGCCCATCCTGAACGGCACCCCGACGCCGACCGCAACCGCCACGCCGTCGCCGTCGCCGACCGCCACCGCCACGGCGACGCCGACGCCGACCGTCACGCCGACGCCCTCGCCGTCTCCCACCCCTACATCGGGCGCGCCGATCAGCGCGGTTTGGAAACTCGGTAGTTCATGGACCGGCGGCTACGTGGCCAATATCGAGGTCACCGGCCTCCGGGCGGCGGCCGGTTGGAGCGTGAGCTGGCCCGATCCGAACGTCACCCGGGTGGCCAACTCCTGGGGCATCAGCTGCACGGTGCTCCCCAAGGTGTCGGTGACCTGCAGCGGCTCGGACTGGGCCACCAAGGTCGCCGCCGGCCAGAAACTGTCCGTAGGCCTGCAGGTGGATTCGCTGAAGGCTCCCGTGAACCCGGTGCTCACCCTGAAGTAGCCGGCCGTGCGAGGACGCCCTCACCGCCCAACGTGTTGACGAGAAGCAGATTGGAGCCGCGGCCACAGCTGCACGTGAGCGACTCCATGCTCCGGCCTGCGCGGGCGCGGAACGGGGTGCGGGTAATCTAGTCATTTTCGCCGCACTCATGATAGGCATGAAC
>NZ_CAKKMM010001431.1:0-1279 GCF_918698205.1 Microbacterium sp. Bi128
CGCGGCATGAGTCCCAGGACGGGACGGCCGGCCGCCAGGGACGAGAGCACCTTGCTGGGTATCGAAAACTTTGACGCCCCGGGCTCCAGGAGGGCCAGGAGCACATCAGCGGAGCCGAGCATTTCAGAGAGTTCGGAAGCAGGCTGGAACGGCAGCAGGGTGATCGGTAATTCCGGTTGCCGTTCCGCGATCTGGCGCACGGCTTCAATCCCTTCCCCCTCCGAGGCGACCACGAGACGCGCCGGGATGCCCTTGCCCAGGGCGGCGCGCAGGAGATCAATCAACAGCAGCGGGTTGTGCTTCCGGCCGAGCGTTCCGGCATAGAGCAGACGGATCTCCCGGCCCTGCAGGAGATGGGCGCGCGCCCACCCATTGTCCCTTGGCCCGGGCAGGATCTCTCCGAGCGGCGCCCAGTTTGGAATGACAGAAACGTGGCGCACATCGAGGCCCCAGCGCCGGTACGCCCGGCGGAATTCCTCGCCGATTGCGACGACCTGGCTGGCACTGCGGACCAGGTTCTTCTCCGTGCGCGTGACCCATCGCTGCGCTGCCGGACCGACCGCCGCAGGCAGACACTTCCTGATCTCTTCTCCGATGGCTCTGCTGAAGAGGTCCTGATGCCACAACACCCAGGGCTGCCCCGACTTTGCCATCGTTGAGCTGAATCTGTTCAGGACGAACAACGGAACGTTGCATGCCACGACGCAATCGGGACGGGCCTGCTCGAGGTGGCTGACCCAAGCCTGGGCAAATGACATCTCGAACCGCATCCGTCCCAGGGGAGAATACTTCTCGAAGGTCCTCACGGCGGTGATTCCGCGGAAAGTCAGCGCGTCCGGGTCACCGTTCAGGCGCTCCAGCTTTCCCTTGCCACTGGGATACTGGGTCGCGTAGGCGTGTTCGACGTCGTGTCCCCGCGCGGCGAGTTCCCGGGAGAGCTCCGCCTGGAACGGGTGCCCGGCGAAGTCGTGAATATGGATGCGCACGGGGGTTCACCCCTGCGCCTTGAGCTGGTCGAAGATCCACTCGTAGGTCTTTTCCAGTCCCGTCCTGAGCGTGATGGACGGCTCCCAGCCGTACGTGGCATGGAAGAGAGTGTTGTCGCTGTTCCGCCCGCGGACTCCCTGCGGGGCGTCGAGCTTGTAGTGCCTGGTCACCACGGTGCCGGAGATCTGCTCGAGGAGATCCACCATCTGGTTGATCGAGACCAGCTCAGAGGATCCCAGGTTGACGGGCTCGGTCAAATCGCCGTGCAGGACGTCTTTAGTGCCCTGGATGC